>NZ_AULM01000005.1 GCF_000422285.1 Desulfatiglans anilini DSM 4660 | reverse complement strand
GTTCCCTGCCTTACGAGGAATCAACGCTGGTGCGATCACTTCACACGCATAACCCCAGTTTTTCATTTTTCGCTGAAACGCATAGCCGCTACAGGAGGCTTCATAGCAGGCCCGAATTTCAAACTCGGCAGACAGTTTCTTGAAATACTTCGCGATTACCTTGTCATCGTTCGCCAAGCGGATCATCTGGTGAATCCGCTTCTCACCCTCGACCACTACGGCGATCGAAAGAGAATTCATGTGGTAATCTACACCGACATACGCTACTTTTTTCATGGGCTGGTCCTCCGTTTTGGATTTCTTGGCTGGGGTGTATTTTACACCCCGGACCAGCCCGTTTCATATGATCTAACCCAGCACCGTAACTCTGTCAAGAGGAGGACGATATTCGGCGTTCTCCACTCCGGGGGCCGGCCTCGGAAGCGTCTATCCGGATGGTTCTTGGCTTTACAGGGGGCGAAAGTTGCGGTATCCCTATAAACCGAGGTGTCGGAGAACTGGTTTTCCAGAGGGGCGGGAGGGTTCATCCCTTCCGTTTCGCTCTGGAGAAAAGGCAGGACGCTTTTTTCCGCTCAGGCTGTTTTCCAGGAAAGGCGTGAGGCCTTGTTCGCCGGGAGCTGTTTTTGAGCACAGGCGGGAGCGCTCTTTCCAGGCGGAATGCAGCGGAGATGCCCGATGCAGTCATGTGAAACGCTTTTTGCAGGCGAAGGGCTGTTTTGAGAGGGACGCCCCCGAAAGGGATAAGCCGATGATCCAGGAGAATGTCAAACGCATCCTGAATGAACTGCCCCCGGACGTCATGCTTGTAGGCGCTGCCAAGACGAGGACCCCTGCGGAGGTCCTCGATGCGGTCTCGGCGGGCCTCGCGATCGTGGGCGAGAACTATGTGCAGGAGGCTGAACGGGCGCGGGAGGCGGTCGGTGAGCGGGTGAAATGGCACCTGATCGGTCATCTGCAGTCGAACAAGGCCAAGAAGGCCGTGAAGCTTTTCGACATGATCGAGACCCTGGATTCCTTGAATCTGGCGCAGGCCGTCGACCGGGCCGCGGAGAAGGAGGGGAAGCTCATGCCGGTGCTGATCGAGATCAACAGCGGGGAGGAGCCCCAGAAGCATGGGGTGCTGCCCGGCGAAGCGCTTGAATTGATCCAGGGGCTCGCCGATTTTCCTCATATCCGGGTGATGGGTCTCATGACCATGGGGCCTTTACTGGACGACCCGGAGTCCCTTCGGCCCTACTTCAGGCGGACCCGGGAGCTTTTCGAGCAGATCCGCTCTCTCTCGCTTCCACATGTGGAGATGCGCTATCTTTCCATGGGGATGTCCGATTCGTACCGGGTGGCGATCGAAGAGGGTGCGAATCTGGTGAGGATCGGGACGGCCCTGTTCGGGGAGCGCCCTTCGTGCAACAAGCCATAGAGGGGTTTTTTCGTGGGGTACGCCCGCAAAGAGGTGGTGCGGCTGATGGGCCGGGCGGTGCATCGGCAAGCGATGCTGAAGGACGGAGACCATGTTCTCGTGGCTGTTTCCGGGGGGAAAGACAGCATGGCGGTCTTGTGGTTGCTGAGAGAGCGCCTGAAACGGGTCCCCATTTCATACCGCCTGACCGCGGTGCATGTCGACCCGGGCTTCGGCGGGGATTCGGCCGGGATGCTGAGGGATTTCTTTGTGGGGCATGATTTTGAACACCGGATCATCCGGACGGACATCGGGCCGCGCGCGCACAGCCCTGAGAACCTCGAGAATCCGTGCTTTCTCTGCGCGCGGCTGCGGCGCAAGATCCTCTTCGACGCCGCCGGGGAACTCGGCTGCAACCTGCTGGCCTTCGGGCATCACAGGGACGATGTGATCGAGACATTCCTGCTGAATCTCTTTTACGGGGGCTCCATCAGCACCATGCTCCCCGTCCAGAGATTCTTCGACGGCCGGATTACGGTGATCCGGCCGCTCTATGAGGTGCCGGAGACCCACCTCTCACGCTACGCCCGTGAGATGGGCTGGCCTCGGGTCGAGCTCGCCTGTCCGAGCGCCGGCTCCTCGAAGCGGCGAGAGATCAAGGAGCTTCTGGCCGCCCTGCAGCGCGCGAACAGGAAGATCAAGGGGAACATCTTCCATGCGCTTCACAATGTCAGGGTGGACTACCTGCCGCCCGCGTCCTGATCGGTTTCGACCCTGGACGGATCCTTCAGGACGAAGCAGGTGCCTATCAGGGGGGGGAAATGCGCCGGAAATTCTTCTCGGAAGGGCTTCAAGCCCCCGCCTGACGAGATTTTTCTATTGAAATGCTGGCCGGATTGGATTATCACCAGCAACAGAGTGGTTTCATCGGAGTTCGACAACTTCAAAAAGGGAGGAAAGAGATGAACAAAGGTGATTTGGTCAACGAGGTAGCGCAGGTGCTTGGCAGCAAAAAAGACGCCATGAAAGCCGTAGACGCGGTTTTCGGGTCGATCACAGAGGCCCTTCAGCAAAAGGAAAAGGTCACCCTGATCGGTTTCGGGACCTTCAAGGTGGACGAAAGGCCGGCCAGGCAGGGAAGAAACCCCCAGACCGGTGCAACGATCGACATACCGGCCAGAAGCGTTCCGAAATTTGTTCCGGGCAAATCGCTGAAGGACGCTGTGAGCTGATCACCGTCCGGGGTTGGCCAACCCTTTTGGAAAGGCGTTAAGGGCGAGCCGGGTTCTGTGATTCACCGAACTGTTCAACCGGCCTTGTTGGGAGGATGCTCCTGATAGGGCTTTTTTGTTGCTTGGCTCCGATGCTTCATATATCTCCAAACACATTGTAAAAACTAAATAAATCATATAATATCCATTCTGGGACGATGGGTTTGCGATGCCTGCTCATTATCGGGCGAAGTCTCTTTTTCTCTGATATCAAGAAAACAGGCGTCTGGTGCGGGGAGGCGCCCTGCACGCCGCCGCACGGGCAGCGGTGCAGATCGATGCCGAAATCGGCCAAAAAGAACCTCTCCAGATGGAAGGCAGTCAGGAAAGAGGCCGGCCCGGGACGAGGTTCGCTCCGCTCAAACCGGCGCGCTTGGCATGGAAAGGACGGGAAGGGGAGCCCGGATGGCGTGTGAACTTCAGGGCAGGATCGAGCGGGTCACCTATTCGAACGCGGAGAACGGGTATTCGGTCGTGCAGATGAAGGTGCGCGGAGAACGGGAACTCGTGACCGTCGTAGGGAATTTGATGGCGCCGACCCCCGGGGAGATCCTCAAGATGAGGGGCGCTTGGGGCAATCACCCGCGTTATGGCCGCCAGTTCAAGGTCGAGCATTACAGCACCCACACCCCGGCGACGCTCTACGGCATCGAGCGGTACCTGGGCTCCGGACTGATCAAGGGCATCGGCCCGGTTATGGCCAGGCGGATCGTAAACGTCCATGGGGAGAAGACTCTGGAGGTGATCGATCAGGATGCCGGGCGTTTAGCCGCGGTTCCAGGGATCGGCCCGAAGCGGATCGAGATGATTCGGCGTGCCTGGAACGACCAGAAGGAAATCCGGCAGGTCATGATCTTCCTCCAGGAGCATGGGGTGAGCAGCGCCTATGCCACCCGGATCTGGAAGGCCTACGGCGGACGCGCCGTACAGGTGATCGAAGAGAACCCCTATCGGCTCGCGACGGACATAACGGGGATCGGGTTCATCACGGCCGACCGGATCGCCGAGAAGCTCGGGTTTGCCAGAAATTCCACGCTGCGGGCGCATGCGGGGATCGTGTATGTGCTGCAGAAGGCCTCAGAGGAAGGGCACGTTTATTATCCGCTGGGTGCGTTGATGGATAAGTGCCGCGAGATCCTGGGGGTCGAGGATGAGATTCTCGACCGGGCGCTGGTTGGAGCGGTAGGCGAAAAGCAGATTGTCGTCGACGAAGGCAGCGAGGCGGCGGGATCGCTCCAGAAGGCGGATAGCAAGGTTTATCCGGCGGCGCTTCATTTTTGCGAGACGGCGGTTTCGAGGCGAATCCTGGAATTCACCTGCGGGGAGAGGTCCTGGCGCGGGGTGGACCCGGGCAAGGCCCTCGAGTGGGTAGAAGCGAAACTCGCGGGCATCACGCTGGCCGAAAAGCAGCGGGAAGCGGTGCAGGCGGCCCTGCTGAACCCTTTGTTGATCATCACCGGCGGACCGGGGACCGGAAAGACCACCATCGTCAACGCCATCGTCAAGATCTTCACCCGTAAGGGCGCGCGGATCCTTCTGGCGGCCCCGACGGGCAGGGCGGCGAAGCGTCTTGCCGAGGCAACGGGCATGGAGGCGAAAACCATTCACCGCCTGCTCTCGTTTGCGCCGGGGAAGGGAGCGTTTCAGAAGAACGCGGAAAACCCGCTGGACTGCGATCTGCTGATTGTGGACGAGGCCTCCATGATCGACCTGGTCCTGATGCATCATCTTCTGAAGGCGGTTCCGCCTTCAGCCACCCTCATCCTGGTGGGGGATATGTTCCAGTTGCCGCCCGTGGGTCCCGGGTATCCCCTTCAGGGAATGATCCAGTCCGGGGTGGTCAAGGTCATCACGCTGAAGGAGATCTTCCGCCAGGCCAGTCAAAGCCTCATCGTGGTCAATGCCCACCGGATCCACGATGGTAAGATGCCCGTGAGAAACCTGGGAAGGGGAGTGCCCGAGGATTTCTATTTCATCGAACAGGAGGAACCCGAGGAGGTCCTGCGCCTGATCATCGAACTGGTCGGCAAAAGAATCCCGGAGCGTTTCGGATTGGACCGGCGGGAGGAGATTCAGGTGCTCACCCCTATGCACAAAGGGATTGTCGGGGCATCCAATCTGAACCTGAATCTGCAGAACGCCCTCAACCCGAAAGGCGACACCCTGGTTTGGGGCAGCCGCTCCCTGAGGGTGGGGGACAAAGTCATGCAGATCCGGAACGACTACGACCGGGATGTTTACAACGGCGACCTCGGGTTCATCGAACGGATCGACCGCGAGAACCAGGAGGTCTGGATCCTTTACGACGGACGGAGGGTCACGTACGATTTCGGAGACCTCGAAGAGGTCGTGCTGGCCTACGCCATTTCCGTTCACAAGGCGCAGGGCTCCGAGTACGCGGCCGTCATCCTGCCGGTGCTGACCCAGCACTACATGATGCTTCAGCGCAATCTCATCTATACGGGGGTGACGCGCGCCCGCAAACTGGCGATCCTGATCGGCAGCCGGAGGGCGCTTGCCATGGCGGTCCGGAATGACCGCACCCAAAGGCGTTACAGCGACCTTGTCAACCGGTTGATCCGGAACAGGCGGGGGGAGTAGGCGATGAGCCCTTCCGAGCCGCGAGATTACCGTCTGAAGGCGAGGGCGAAGGGATTGACGTCCTTCGGTGTGGCGGTCAGGCAGACCGACCTCTGGGTGCAGGCGGAGAGCCCGCTCCCCGAGGAGACGCGCAGCCTCGTCCTGGAGGCGCGGCGTCAGATCGAGTCCCATATCTCGGAGCACCCGGAGTTTTTGGATGCCCTGCTGCCCCAGAAGGAAGACATGTTCGCCCCGCCGCTCGTCAAGGTCATGCTGAGGGCGGGGAGGGCGGCCGGGGTCGGCCCGATGGCGGCCGTGGCAGGCGCGGTCGCGCAATACGTGGGCGAAGGCCTCCTCGAGTTCAGTCCGCAGGTGATCGTGGAAAACGGCGGAGACATCTTTCTGGCAACGCAGCGGGATGCCACCGTCGCCATCTACGCCGGCAAATCGCCTCTGAGCGGGCGGGTGGGCATCAGGGTCCCATCCGAGCGGATGCCCCTGGGCGTATGCACCTCTTCGGGCAGCGTTGGACATTCCCTCAGCCTGGGGGAGAGCGACGCCGTCTGCATCGTGTGCCGATCGGCCGCCCTTGCCGATGCGGCTGCAACAGCCCTCGGAAACCGCCTGGTCAAATCGGCGGATCTGGCCTGCGCTGCGCGTGAGGCCTCCGGCATGCCCGGCATCCTTGGCGGAGTACTGATCCTGAAGGACCGGCTTGCCAGTTGGGGCGAGTTCGAGCTCCTGGCCCTATAAAACGCCTTGCATCAGCCTATGGCGGGGTTTTGGCCGCCCTCTCCCGTGATCTTCTTCCCGGGGGAGGGTGAGGGTGCGCTTAACTGGAAGCGGTGTCTTCCCGCCTCGGGCGCCTCAGAGATCGTAAAGGGTCTCGTCCACGCGGGGGGGAAGCGAGCGGGCGATCCGGGCGGCCTTTTCCTTGAAGGAAAAAGGGTCTTCCTGCTCCAGAAGATCACCCATCTCCGCTTCGATCTGGTCGGGGTCTTCGCCCGCTTCCATGCGCCGGATGGCCTCCTCCATCCCCGGTCCGAGGTTGAGGCCGGTCAAGTCGCTCAGCTTTCGCATCAAAGCCGCAGCCTGGCGCGGATCCTCCTCATCCACATGGTCGACTTCGCGGGCGAGCATCTCCATGGCCTGTTCCATTTTGCTCTCATCGAGGTCGGGCATGGGGGTGTCCTCTTCCTCCGGCCGATTGCGGGAAAAGGCGAAGACGGACATCCGCCGGTCCAGGTTCGGGGTCCGGCACCTTGGGCAGGCGGGGCGCTTCTCCGTGTTGACGCTTCGCGAGAAGAAGTTGAAGATCATGTGGCATTTGGGACAGTAAAACTCGTAGATCGGCACAGATAGTCCTCCGTTCGAATCGTTTGTAGCGATCAAGGGAACAACCGCACGGCCCGGGGTTTCTCCAGGCGAAAAAGCCGTCGACCACTCCGGAACTGCCGCGGCGAGGCCTCCGCGCACTCCGACGCAGCCTCCGCCTAGGGCGACGCTCCGCAGGACGTCCGGGAAAAGGCGCGTTGTTCCGGTCGGAATTCAATATATGAACGAGGGCCGTGGACGTCAACCGTTTCGATGCCGTCAGATTTCACCTTGTCTTTTCTCCCTTGCTTGTTATACTCTTTTGCCTGGTTCTTTGCGAGATCTCGGACCTGGAGGGCAATCCGGAACGGCTTCGCAGGCCTTTCAGGCTGGTCCAACGGAGGCGCCGGGTCTGCACTCCCTTATCCTGGATCGGAAGAGGAAGGATTCTGTTCCCCGCTGCGGCAGCGGTGGGAGGCGAAAGCCTGGGGAAACGAATGTTCAGGGGGCATTATGGATGTGTTGTGGGCGCCATGGCGGATGACGTATATCCTGGGGAACGACAAGTACGAGGGATGCATATTCTGCCCGGGTGAGGACCGTTCGATGGATGCGGAGCGGCTGATGCTCTACGTCGATCAGACGGTCCTCGTTTTGATGAACAAGTACCCCTATGTAAACGGCCATTTGCTGGTGGCGCCGGTACGGCACGTGCCGAATCTGGATGGGCTCGAACCGGGTGAAATGCTGGCGGTCATGGAGATGGTGCGCGCGACGATGGGGATTCTCAAATCGATGATGCACCCCGACGGATTCAATGTCGGGCTCAACCTGGGTCGCGTGGCAGGCGCTGGTGTCGAAGAGCACATGCACTTCCATATCGTGCCGAGATGGAACGGAGACACCAACTATATGACCGTGATTGGAGAAGTGAGGGTAATACCGGAGCACCTGCAGGCCACTTATGAAAAGCTGCTGCCGTATTTCAACCGCTTGAAAACCCCCGCAGGAGGTGAGGTATGAAACATCTGAGGGCCTTGATCATCATTCTCGTTCTGTTGCTGGTTGTCATCGTGGCGGTGCAGAATCACCCGGCACTCTCGACGCAGGTGCAGTTCAAACTGGATCTCAAATTCTGGAGCGGGCAGACTTCCCCTCTCTCCCTTTACGTCGTAGCGGTCATCAGCTTTTTGATCGGGATTCTGATCGCCGGGCTCTACGGTGCGGTCGAACGTTTTCGGCTTCGCAGAGAGATCAAGACACTGGTTCGTCAGGGAAAGCAAAAGGACGAAGAGTTGAACACCCTTCGGAACCTCCCGGTAACCAGCGAGGTGGTGCCTAACCAGGAGGGCGGGGAACTCCCCTGACATGCCGGCTGGCCGACCGCTGCGCAGGGAGTGTCCAGGCTATCGACGGACGCAGGCGCAGCGCCGGAAATGCGAGTGTTTATCGCCCCGAGCTCGTCTGCGTGGAACGGTGCCCGGCGCTCAGGGGGACCCGCTCTCCAGGGGGACCGCCCAGCCGTGGTTCTGAACCGAGGATAGACACCGATGCGTACGATCACGGTGCCTGCACGGGGGTTCCTGTGGTCTGTGAATACGGTTCCCATCGGAGCGATCTTTGGCTGGGAACGTCAGGCCCGGGCCTGAATGCTTTGTGAACTCCGCGCCGGCTTCAATGAGGGGTGCGCTGATCTCCTTGAAAAAGGACGGGTTTGTTCGATGCGTTTTAAGATGGGTTGGCGGTGTCGACGGAAGGAAAACCGCTTTTCTTCGCTGCGACGGTCTTGGTGGGAGGAGTGATTGCGGGTATGGGATTCTGGCGATCGAGAAAGGACAGGCGGCTTAAGAAGGAGAAGGAAGACCCGGCCTTCTTCAAAGGGATCCAGTACATCCTGTCCAATGACCAGGATCATGCCATCGAGGAGTTCACGAAATCCGTCAAAGTCAACTCCGACACCATCGAGACTTATGTCGCGCTGGGGAATCTCTACCGTTCGAAGGGCGACATCGACCGCGCCATACGCATCCGCCAGAGCATCATGCTGAGGCCCAACGTCGATGAACCGATCAGACTGCGCGCCCTCTATGATCTCGGGTTGGATTACCGGAAGGGCGGCTTTTTGAACAGGGCGCTCAAGACCTTCCTGGAGGTTGCGCACAAAGACCCCGGCAATCTCGAGAATCTCCAGGAGATCGAGAGGATCTACGAAGAGCTGCGCGACTGGGAAAAGGCCTACAACATCCGCCAGAGGATCGCTAAGTGGATGCGCGAAGACCAGGGCCACATCCTCGCGCATCACCTCGTCGAAGCGGGCAAGGTCTATCAGGAGCAGGGGGATTACCACCGCGCCAAGAGCGCCTACAACAAGGCCCTGAGCGCTCACAAGGCCTGCGTCGACGCCTACCTTCACCTGGGTGACCTGTATTTCGGCCGCGAGGAGTACAAAAAGGCGTTTGCGATATGGAAAAAGATCTTCGACGTGGCGCCTGAATTCTTGTTCCTGTGCTACAACCGGCTCGAGCGCGCCTGCTCCAGGATGGAAAACCTGAAACCCATCGGGGATTTTTTGAAGGAATGCGTCGATAAAAGGCCGGATGCCTTCGGGCACATGGCCCTGGCGCGCTATTTTCACGCTGAAAAGGACGGCGCTGCCGCCCTCGCGGAAACCGAGAAGGCTTTGGATCTGAACCCGTCTCTCTGGGAGGCGCGGCGTTTCAAAGGACGGCTTCTTCTGGATGAAGGGCGGAGCGAAGAGGCGCTTGCCGAATACGAGAGGCTTCTGGATCTTCTGACCCTGCCTTTCCTCTCCTTCCAATGCGAGCGCTGCGGCTTCGAGCCGAAAGAACTGCTGTGGCAATGCCCGCAATGCAGGTACTGGGACAGCATCAGGCCCGTGGACAACCGGCGCAAACAGACGGTTGCCATCCAGAGCGGAGCGCCCGATCCGGTGGCCGTCAACGGTGATCCTCATCCATAGATATCGATGTCTCACATGACGCCGATGCTCCAGCAATACACAGGCATCAAGGGCCAATACCCGGATGCCATTTTGTTTTTCCGGATGGGCGATTTTTACGAGATGTTTTTCGACGACGCCTTGAAGGCCTCCCGCGCCCTCGGCATCACCTTGACCAACCGGGGCACATACCAGGGAGAGAAGGTGCCGATGTGCGGCGTTCCGCACCATGCGGCGCGGGGATATATCGCAAAACTGGTCCAAAACGGTTTCAAAGTGGCGGTTTGCGATCAGATGGAGGACCCGCGGCTCGCAAAAGGCATCGTGAAGCGGGAGGTCGTGCGCCTCGTCACACCGGGCTCCATCCTGGAACAGGAGGAACTGGACCGATCCGCCAATCTTTTCATGGCGGCCTTGAGCGCCGAGGGGGACGTCTACGGGCTGGCCTACACGGACCTGTCGACGGGCGAATTCAGGGTTACCGAATCCGCCTCCCCGAGGCAGGTCATGGACGAAATCGCCCGGATCGCCCCGGCCGAGGTGGTGATGCCGGAAGGCACGCCTGAACCGGATCTGCTGTTCAGCTCCCGCTATCGGGTCGAAGCGCTGACGACCGACAGCTTTGACCCGTCCAGGGCTGCAGATCTCCTGAAGGCTCAATTCGAGGCCTCGTCCCTGGACGGGTTCGGCTGCGAGGGTCTGAGCGCCGGGATTACGGCCGCCGGAGCCTTGGTTCATTATCTGAGGGAGATCCACAAAGGGCATCCGGAGCACATCAAGGAGCTTGTCCGATATCATCTGGGGGATTACATGTTCCTGGATGAGGCGACGATCGGCCACCTCGAACTGCTCAAGACCATGCGGAGGCAATCGGAGAAAGGCTCACTCTTCCAGATTCTGGACCGTACCGTGACGCCCATGGGCTCGAGACTTCTCAGACG
Organism: Desulfatiglans anilini DSM 4660; assembly: GCF_000422285.1. Taxonomy (NCBI): domain Bacteria; kingdom Pseudomonadati; phylum Thermodesulfobacteriota; class Desulfobacteria; order Desulfatiglandales; family Desulfatiglandaceae; genus Desulfatiglans; species Desulfatiglans anilini. Next base: position 220,501 of record NZ_AULM01000005.1, on the reverse strand, counting down.
CTGGATCGCGTATCCGCTCATTCGGCCCGAGCCGATCCGCGAGCGTTTGTCGGCCGTAGCGTTTTTCCGTGAGGGACCCTTCGAGCGAGCCGGCGCAAGGGAGCAGTTGGAGCGGATGTACGATGTGGAGCGCCTGAACGGGCGCGTGGCGATGGGACGGGCCAATGCCCGCGATCTCTTGAGTCTCAGACAGTCGCTCGACCTGCTCCCGGGGCTCAAAGCGCGTCTGGAAGGCGCGGTTTGCGAGAAGGTGGCGCGGATGGCCGAGGGGCTCGACCCCCTCGAGGATGTCGCCGCGCTCATCGGGGAGGCCATCCACGACGAGCCTCCCGCCGGGCTCAAGGAGGGCGGACTGATCCGCGAGGGGTACCACGCGGAACTCGACCGGCTGATCTCCCTGGCGCGCGACGGCAAAGGCTGGATCGCACGTTTTGCATCGCGCGAACAGGAGCGCACCGGCATCGCGAGCCTCAAGGTGGGGTTTAACCGGGTTTTCGGTTACTACATCGAGGTCTCGAAGGCCAACCTTCACCTGGTTCCGGACGACTACATCCGCAAGCAGACGCTCGCCAACGGGGAGCGGTATGTGACGCCTGAACTGAAGGAGATGGAAGAGCAGGTGCTCGGCGCGGAGGAGCGCCGGATCGCCCTCGAGTTCGAACTTTTCGAGGAGGTGCGCGCGCGGGTTGCCTGCCACCATCAACGGATCAAGACCGCGGCCTTGCTGATCGCCGAACTGGACGCCCTTGCCGGTTTGGCCGAGACCGCCGAAAAATATCACTACTGCTGCCCGGTCATTGACGAGGGGACATCGATCGAGATTACGGAAGGCCGCCACCCCGTGATCGAGCAGACCGTCCGGGACGAGGACTTCGTCCCGAACGACATCCATATGGACGATGAATCCCGGCAGCTTCTGATCATCACCGGCCCGAATATGGCGGGGAAGTCGACCATCCTCCGTCAAACGGCGCTTACGGTGCTCATGGCGCAGATGGGCAGCTTCGTGCCCGCCGAAAAGGCGGTCATCGGTCTTGTCGACCGCATCTTTACGCGGGTCGGGGCATCAGACGATCTGGCGAGGGGGCAGAGCACCTTCATGGTGGAGATGACCGAGACGGCCAATATCCTCCGGCATGCCACCCCACGGAGCCTGGTGGTCCTGGACGAGATCGGCCGGGGCACCAGTACCTACGACGGGTTGAGCATCGCCTGGGCGGTTGCCGAGGCGCTTCACGACAGGGCCGGGCAGGGGGTCAGAACGCTGTTTGCAACCCATTATCACGAGCTGACCGATCTCTGTGCTGCGAAGCCCCGCGCAAGCAACTTGACGATCGCGGTGAGGGAGTGGAACGACCGGATCATCTTTTTGCGCAAACTGGCCCCCGGCGGGGCCAGCCGCAGCTACGGCATTCAGGTGGCGCGCATCGCGGGTCTGCCTGAAAGCGTTCTTGAAAGAGCGAAGGAAATCCTGGAAAATCTGGAGGGCAGGGAACTCGACGAGATCGGGAGACCTCGAATCGCCCGCTCCAGAAACCGGCGACGGGATGAAAAGGCCGCTCAGCTGCATCTGTTCGCGCAAGGCGATGCGAAGTTGAACGATTGGATACGCAAGCTGGATCTCTCTGCCATGACCCCTCTCGAGGCTATGCTGGAACTAAACAAACTGCAGGAATACATCAATCAACTATAAACCGGTGCCTGGAAAAAAGGAGCCCGACCGGCTTCGTTTTCCAGCCGAAACGCTTATGTTCGGCGTGCAAGGGCAAGTCCGCGGAGACGCGGTGCGACGTCGACTCGAGGTCCTTTGTGAAAAAGGGCAAGACAATCAGGCTTATCCGGATCATGCTGCTGATGGGCTTCCTCCTGCCGGGCTTGGCCTTCTTTGAAGGCGGGCGGGCGGCGCGGGCGGCTCTTCCGTCGGCGCAGGCCCTGCTTCAATCAGGGGACGCCTGCCGCAAAAGTCTGCTTCAATCCCCCGGAAAGAAGAAATTCCGTGAGAACTGGCTGGGGTGCATCGAAACCTATTCCCGGATTTACACCCTTTACCCGGACAAGGACGAGTCGGCCTGGGCCCTCTATCATGCGGCGAGGCTCTACCGTGACATGTTCGAGGTCTCACGCCTGCCTTCCGATATCGAGGAGGCTCTCAAACTTTTTCAGCGCCTCCTGGATCAATATCCGGAACATCGTTTGGCGGACGATGCGCTTTTCGGCATGGCGGATATCTATGAAAACCAGCGAAAAGACCTCACTCAGGCCTACCTGGAATATTTGAAGGTCACGATCCGCTACCCGGACGGCGATATGCGTCCCTACGCTTCGAAGCGGCTCGATGCGCTCAGCAAGGCGATGAGCAGCGCGCAGGAAAGCTCTGCAACCGGCGGCAAACAAACGGCGGAGGATGCAGCCGCTGAGGAGTCCCCCGTTCGGACGGGCGGAGGGCCGGATGTGAAACCTGCGAGGACCCCTTCTGGGAAGGCCCGTGTAACCGATATCCGCCACTGGTCGACCCCGAGCTACACTCGTGTGGTCGTGGATTTGAGTGCACCCATCAAGTACCAGGAACACCTGCTCAAGGCGGACCCCGACGCCAACAAACCGCGGCGGTTTTACATCGATCTCGAAAACGCCGTCGTACCGGCTGAAATCAACCCGCTCATTCCCATCAAGGACGATCTCCTCCAGAAGGCCCGGGCCGGGCAGTACGACAAGGATACCGTGCGGGTGGTCCTGGATATGAAAAAGGTGGGGCGTTACAAGGTGTTCCATCTCTACGACCCCTTCAGGATCGTTGTGGACGTGCAGAGGTTGGAGGAAAAAGAGGCTGTTGCCGCCGCTCCGAAGACTTCGGCCCCGGCCAAGCAGAGGGCCGTGCAGAAAGGGGTGCGCAAGGCCGAAAAACCCGGTAGCGATTCCGTTTCGCTGGCCCGTCAGCTCGGGCTGGGCGTCAACCGGATTGTCATCGACCCCGGACACGGAGGGAAGGACCCGGGCTGCATTGGACACGGGAGCCTGCGAGAGAAGGACGTCACCCTTTCCCTTGCCAAAGTTCTAGCCGCCGAGATCAAGAAAGAATTGGGGTGTGAAGTGATTCTCACACGGACGAAGGATGTCTATCTGCCGCTCGAACGCCGGACGGCGATCGCCAACATGGAGAAGGCGGACCTGTTCATCTCCCTCCACGTCAACGCCCACCGTGACAGCCGTGTCCATGGTCTCGAAACCTATTTCCTCAACATGGCGCTGGACGAGAACGCCATGATGGTGGCCGCACGGGAAAACGCGACCTCCGAAAAGAGCATCAGCGACCTGCAGAACATCCTGAACGATTTGATGATGAATACCAAGATCAACGAATCGAGCCGTCTGGCCTATCAGGTGCAGGGTGGGATGGTGCAGCGGCTCAAGCGGGGTTACAAGGAGGTCAGGGATCTCGGAGTGAAGCAGGCCCCCTTCTACGTCCTGATCGGGGCGCAAATGCCCGCCATCCTGGTTGAGATCGGCTTTATCACGAACGGCTCGGAGCGGAAACGGCTGCCTACCACGACGTATCAAAACCGTGTGGCACAGGGCATCAGCGCGGGAATCAAATCCTATGTGCAGGAAATGACGGCGGCCTACAAAGGCGGATGAGGAAACGGCCTTTGAAAAGGGGCGAAAACTCCGGGATTGCGGCGGATGCGCCGCCGTTCGGGGGCGGGCTCCCGAAGGCGGCGCCGAAGCTCAGCGGGCTGTTCTGCCCTGTTTCAGATAGGCATCGATGAAGAGATCGATGTCGCCGTCCATGACCCTCTCGACGTTGCCGATCTCGGCGTTTGTACGGTGGTCTTTGACCAGTCTGTAGGGATTGAAGACGTAGGAGCGGATCTGGCTGCCCCAGGCGATCTCCTTCTGTGCATGGTGGATCTCGTGCTTTTTCTGCTCCTGCTTCTCGCGCTCGATTTCATAAAGCTTCGAGCGAAGGACCTTCATCGCCATGTCCTTGTTCCGGTGCTGCGACTTCTCGTTCTGGCACTGCACCACGATGTTGGTAGGCAGATGGGTGATCCGGATCGCCGAACTGGTCTTGTTGACGTGCTGCCCACCGGGTCCGCTTGCGCGGAAGGTGTCAATCCGCAGATCCTTTTCGTCTATGTCGATGACGATGTCTTCAGCGACCTCGGGCAGGACCGAAACCGATGCGAAAGAGGTGTGACGTCTGCCTGTGGCATCGAAGGGGGAGATCCGCACCATGCGGTGGATTCCGTGTTCGGACTTGAGGTATCCGTAGGCGTATGGGCCTTGCACCGTGAAGGTGATGTTCTTGATCCCCGCTTCCTCCCCCTCCAGGTAGTCGATCACCTGCACCTTCAGTCCCTTCTGTTCGGACCAGCGGGCATACATCCTGAAAAGCATCTCGACCCAGTCCTGGGCCTCCGTGCCTCCGGCCCCCGCGTTGATCGCCACGATGGCGTTGCGCTTGTCGTCGGGTTCGCCGAGGATGGACTGGAATTCGAGGGTGAGGATCTCCTTTTCGAGGTCGTCGAGATCACGTTCCACTTCTTTGAGCGTCTTTTCGTCCTTTTCCTCCAAGGCCATCTCGGCCATGATCCGGGCCTCCTCGGCCTCGCGTGCAAAGCGCTCCCACAGGGTGATCACCTCCGAGAGGGCGGCGCGCTCCTGGGTGATATTCGAGACTTCATCCTGGTCCCTCTGCCAGAAGTCCGGCATAGCCATGACCTTCTCCAGTTTGGCGAGGGCCTCGGAGCGGGCGTCCAAGTCAAAGATGACCTCGCAGCGCGTATAAGCTGTCCGTCACCTGATCGATTCTTTCAAGCAATTCCTGAGACATATGAACCTCCTTGAACCTGTATGGGGATTGAAGATCGAGACGTTGAACGCCTCGATTCGTGAGGCGCCCCCATCCTTCCTGCGGGCGGGTCGGGCACCTATCGCCCTCCGGACCCGGATCCCGTGGCGGGAGTAGGGGAGGCCATTCTAGAATTTAAACCGATCATTCAAAGTCCATCAGGAAATGATTTTCCGGTGCAATCCGGTTTCCAATCCAGAAATGAGGGGTTTTCTTCACACGCTGCGCGTGCTCAGTCCCACCGCTTCGCGGCGGGTCCCGGTTTGGCCGGTATCAAGGAAATCAAGTCCCTGCGCACGGCCTGGTGGTCGCTGCACGAGCAAACGGGCAAATGGACGCCGAGATTGGCAAAAAAGACCGTTTCCAGATGGGATCTATTTTAACCTTTGAATAAACGAATGCAAGCAAATGATTGCGGGGTTTCATCGAAAGCTCGGGCTCCGGGTGGCTCTCTGGCGGCTTCGAACAGCCCGCGCGTTAGCGGCTGTCGAAACTGGATTCGGAGGATGTCGGAGGGGATGCATCCGAAAATGATTTTCCGTTGCACGCCGGTTTTGAGTGCGGAGTTGGGGTATTTTCTTCACATGCTCCGCGTGCTCGGTCTTATCTTTTCGGGGCATGTCGCGGTATCTTGCAGCCTGCGGGAGTTCGGTCCCCCTGGGGCGTGTCCCGGTACCTTCAACCGCTGCATGGGTTGAGTCCCGCGCGCTTCGGGCGGGTTTCCGGTTTGCCGATATCCATGGAAGCGAGTATCTGCGCTGGAAGGATCGTTGTGCGGGGAAGTGGTCTGGCGAGCCTCTCCGAACTCGTCGACAAGAAACGCTCTTCAGCGTCTGCGCCTCCAGGCGAGCGCGAGGCGGACCAGGAGCATCCCCCCCAGGCCTACGATCCAACCGTCCCCCCATCGCGTATAAACCGTTCCACCTGGAGCGGCGGCAAGCGGCACGCTATGGACCAGCACCGCTTCCGTAAAGATCGGACTGCGTTCAAGGACTTCGCCCGCGGGGGAGACAAAAGCGGAGATCCCCGTGTTGGCCGCTCTGACAAGGGAGGTGCGGTTTTCAACGGCGCGGAAGACAGACATGGCGAGGTGCTGGTAAGGGGCGCTGGAGCGGCCGAACCAGGCATCGTTCGTGATGTTGACGAGTAGGTTCGCGCCCGCTTGGACCTGTTCGCGCGCAAGCTTGGGGAACACGGCTTCGAAGCAGATCAGAACGCCTAGAGCGAGGTCCCGGTGGCGGATCGGAAGCGGACCCGGACCCTCGGTGAAATCTCCGGCCGCAGGCACCAACCGATCGATGAAGAAGAGAAGCCGCTTCAAAGGGACATACTCGCCGAAAGGCACGAGGTGGACTTTGTCGTATGATCCGACCATGCTTCCTTCACCCGAAAGAAGGTAGGCCCGGTTGAAATAGCGGGTCCGAGCGTCGTCGCGTTCATAGGCCGGGCTTCCGAAGAGGATCGGTACGCCTGCGTCGCGGGCCGTCTGGCGAATATGTTCTGACAGGTCTTCCTGATCCGGGCCGAAAAAGAAGGGCGCAGCGGTCTCGGGCCAGACGACCAGCCGGGCGGCCTCTTTCGTGGCGCTCTTCGTCAGGGTGCGGTAGAGTTCGAGGGTGCGGTCCTGGTAGGCCGCGTCCCATTTGAGGGATTGATCGATGTTGGCCTGCACGAGGGCGACCTCGATGCCCTGTTCGCTCTTCGCGGCGGGACCGGCGTACCGATCTAGGCGCACGAATCCATAAGCGAGTGCGGCCCCGAGAAAGAAAACCCCGATGAGCAAGGCGCCGCCGCCCCGGAGAGTCATTGCGGTCCGGGGATGACGGAGCAGACGGTAAAGCGCGACGTTGATGAACACGATGAGAAAGGAGAGCCCGCCGGTGCCGGCTATGTCGGCCATCTGGATCAGGGAAAGGTTTTCGAATTGCGAAACGCCGAGGGGGCACCACGGAAAACCGCTCATCAACCGGCCGCGGAGCAGCTCCAGTACCGTCCACAACCCCGCTCCCCAGAACGCGGCCGCAGGCAGGTCGGCCAGCAGGCGCCACCCAGCGGAAAAAAGGGCGGGGTAAAGTGCGAGATACAGGGACAGCATGACGAGGGGCGGCACCGCCAGGAGCGGGTGCAGGCCGCCGTAGTGGCCGAGCACGAAGAGGATCCAGTACAGAAGCGTCAAATAGTGGACGAAGCCGGCGAATAGGCCGATGCGAAACGCGGCCGCCGGGGCCAGCCCCTCTACGGCCCAAAAAAGGGGAATGACCGCCGCCCACGCGAGCCAGCCAAAGGGCGAGGGCGGCAGGGCGGCACTGAGGACCAGCCCGCTCGCAGCGGCCAGGGAAAAGCGCAGGAAACGCGGAAGGCCGCTCTTGGAAGACGGGGATGCGCCGGCTGCCTGATTTGCAGCCCTTGAGGAATCATGCCTGGAGATCACGAGGAGAGCTCGCTCGACAGAGCGGACCCCGTGGTTGTTCTGGGGGTGATCAGGACCTTGTCGATCCGCCGCTGGTCTGCTTCTTTGACCGTGATGTCGAAATCATGGAAGGGAATGCAGGCCCCTTTTTCGGGGATTCCGCCGAAGAGTTGAATGACGAGGCCGCCGACGGATTCGAAATCCCCCTCGGGCAGATCGACCTTCAGATAGTCGGCCATCTCGTCGGCTTCGAGCCGTGCATCCACCAGGATCGAGCCGTCATCCTGGACGCTCAAGAGGGGCTCTTCGGTGTCGTGCTCGTCCATGATATCGCCGACGATCTCCTCGACGATGTCCTCGATGGTGATGATGCCGGCCGTGCCGCCGTACTCGTCGGTCAAGATCGCCATGTGCGTCTTGCGGGCGCGCAGCTCGCGGAGCAGCTCTCCTGTCAATTGTCCGCGGGGAGCGAAAAAAGGCTTGCGCAGGATGTCGAGCGGGAGCGGCATCCCCGGGTCATGTCCCCAAAGACGAAGCAGATCTTTGGCGTGCAGGATGCCGACGATGTCGTCGACGCTGTTGCGGTGGATAGGTATGCGAGTGTGCCCGCAGGCGTTGACCAGTGCGATGACTTCACCGAGGGTGGCTTCGATCGAGGCGGAGGAGATCTCGATGCGCGGGATCATGATGGACTGAGCCTTGGTCTCCCTCAATTCGAGCACGCCAAAGACCATATCCGACTCTTCGTCGCTGATGAGGCCTTTCGCCTGCCCTTCATCCATCAGGCCATGCATCTCTTCCGCAAGGTCGGAATGGTTCCCGAGGGCGTGCTTTTTGTGGAACAATGAGCGGAAAAATCTGACGAAACCTTGTCCCGGAGGTTCTTCCAATGATCTATTCTGCTCCTCTGAAAAAGACGTGGCACCGATGCCAGGATGACCGCAAAATGCGGGATTTCCGGCTCAAATTACCTACACATTTTAAATGGGCTTTCGATTGAAGTCAAGATTTTTGGACAGGGACAAACATGTGAAAATATAGCTTGACTAAGGTTCACAAATGATCTATCTTTTCGAGTCAAAGGATAGCTGATATCCTGGATCGAGGTTTTGAGCGGGCATAGCTCAGTTGGTAGAGTACAAGCTTCCCAAGCTTGGTGTCGCGGGTTCGACCCCCGTTGCCCGCTCCAGCCTTAGCCCTGTATGGGCCATGAACCCTTTTTGAGGTTGGTTGCCCGGTTTGGAAGGGGAACGACTTTGAATTGCGGACCTAGTGACGTTTTTTCACATGCTTTAAACCTTCGAACGCGATGATGTGATTAAGCGCTGAACAATCTAGTCTGCACGTTTAAAGCGGGCCCGTGTGCCCGTTTTTTTTGTTTTCAGGGAACTGCGCATGTCCACCGAGAAGGTCCTAGAGGCCGTGGAAGAACTGATCGATCCGGTCCTTCAGGAGCAGGGTTGTGAGTTGGTGGATCTCGAATATCTGCAGGAGGGGGGTCGTTGGATCCTGAGGATATTCGTGGATCTGCCGGGCGGAATCACCCTGGAAGACTGCGCGAGACTGAGCCGCGAGATCGGCGACCTTCTCGATATCCGTGACGTCGTCGAGCATGAATATGTCCTCGAGGTCTCCTCGCCGGGTCTGGATCGGCCGCTCAGGAAGGCCAAGCATTTTGAAGGGGCAATCGGAAAGAGGGTGAGAATCGCCACCCGGAGCCCTGTCGAGGGAAGGAAGAATTTTCAGGGAGTGCTCGAAACCTTCACCGGAGACACCTTGCAGGTAGCGGTGGACAAGCACACCTTCCAGATCCCCCTGCATGTGGTGCGCAAGGCGAACCTTATTTATGAGTTTGACGATTGACCCCCACCTTCACACTGAAACTCCGGAGTGGAAATAACGATGATTTCGGATTTGAAACGGATGATCGAGCAGGTAAGCCGTGAAAAGGGCATCGACCCCTATGTTTTGGTAAAGGCCCTCGAAGAGGCTGTCAAAGCGGCTGCCCGCAAGAAGCACGGTCCGGACTACGAACTGGAAGTCACCTACAATGAAGAACTGGGTGAGATAGAGGTCTTCGAATTCAAAGAAGTGGTTGAGGAAGTCGCGAACCCGGCCCTGCAAATCGATCTGAAGAAGGCCAGGGAGATCGATCCGGAGTGTGAACTCGGGGACGACCTGGGCGTCAAGATGGATACGGAGGCATTCGGGAGGATCGCTGCCCAGTCGGCCAAACAGGTCATCATGCAGCGGCTCAAAGAGGCGGAGCGAGACATCGTCTACGATGATTTCAAGGATCGGCGGGGCGAGATCATCAATGGCATCGTGCAGCGCTTCGACCGCGGCAACATCGTCGTCAACCTGGGTCGTACGGAAGCCGAACTGCCGCTCAAAGAGCAGATCAGCAAAGAGACCTATCGGCAGGGGGACCGCATCCGTGCCTATATTCTGGATGTACGGCAATTCAGCCGGGGTCCGCAGATCATCCTTTCGAGGACTCACCCGAATTTTATTGCGGCTCTTTTCGAAAACGAGGTCCCGGAGATCAGCGAAGGGATCGTTCAGATCGTTCAGGTGGCGCGGGAACCGGGCAGCCGCGCGAAGATCGCCGTGACCTCGCGGGATCCGGATGTCGATCCGGTCGGGGCCTGTGTAGGCATGAAGGGCAGCCGGGTGCAGGCTGTCGTGCAGGAACTGCGAGGGGAGAAGATCGACATCGTCACCTGGGATCCGGATCCGGCCAAATTCATCTGCAACGCGCTTGCGCCGGCGGAGATCATTCGTGTGATCGTGGACGAAGGCGGCCATTCCATGGAGGTCGTGGTCCCGGACGATCAACTGTCCCTCGCCATCGGGAAGAAGGGGCAGAACGTCAGGCTCGCTTCCCGTCTGACCGGCTGGGCGATCGAGGTTACGAGCGAGACGAATTACAACGCCGCTCTCAAACAGGGTTATCAATCCTTGATCGCCATAGAAGGCGTCGGCGAAAAGATGGCTACCGAGCTTTATGAAGAGGGTTTTCGCTCTGCCCGCGAACTGGCTGTTGCTTCGACTGCCGACCTGATGTCGCTGCCTGACATGACCGAGGAAAAGGCTGGTGAGATCATCGAGCGTGCGAGGCGGGAAGTCGAAAAGCCTGAGGAGGCCGCGCCCGAAGAGGAGACATTCGAGGATGCACCCGAGGCGGGGGATACAACCGTTGCATAAAGCATGCAGCGGCGGACACGTCCCGATGAGGACGTGCATCGCCTGCAGAACAAAACGTCCGAAGGCGGAGATGCTCCGCCTGACGCTGGATGCGGAGGGGGGAAGGCTTCTGTACGGTGGATCCGAAGGTCGTGGGGCCTATGTCTGCCGCGATGCGCATTGCTGGAAAGCGATTTCCGAGGGGGGCCGGCTGCGCAGGGCGTTCAAGCGCGAAGTGAAGGGACGTATTCCGGCGGACCCGCCTTGGAACGGGTGAGGCCGCTTGTTTTCCGGGCGGCGCGGCTGCAAAGATATCTGTATGATTTCTGGGGGGTTAAATGGCGAAAGTCAGAGTTTATGAACTTGCAAAAGAGCTCAACGTAGACAGCAAGAAGCTGGTCGAAGATCTGAATGCTGCCGGCATCGACGTCAAGAATTACATGAGCACGCTTGACGATGATGCGGTTGCGCAAGCCAGAAAACTTGGCTCGAGCCCTGTCGCTGAAGTCATCGAGGAGAAGCGCGTCAAGCCGACCGTCATTCGGCGCCGGAAAAAACGGATCGAGGTCGAGGAGCCTGTCGCCGCCGAGGCTGCCCCCCCGGCCGAGGAAGCCCCTCCAGAGGCTGAAGCTCCTGAAGAGGCGCCTGTCAGCATGCAGATGGAGGCAGAGGCCGAAGCCCGGGTCGAAGTGAGCGCTCCGCCTGCAGCGGAGGAGGCTCCGGTGGAAGAGGCCCCGCCGCCGGCGGAGGAAGCTCTGCGGGCGGAGGCGGCGGTCGAGGAACCTTCGGTCTCGGAAGAGATTCTTGAGGTCGAAGAGGCAATTGAAGCGAAAGAGGCGCTTCCCGTTGAAGAGACTGCGGCAGCGCTGGAGCAGGTGGCTGAGGCTGTGCAAGCCGTAGAGGAGCCGGAGCCGGCCGGGAAGGCCGAAGAGGCTGAGCGGGCACCCATAGAAGCCGAGGCGGAGGAGCCTGTCCAAGTCGCACCAGCCGTTGAGACCGTTTTCCCGGCGCGCGAGGGGAAGCCTAAAGGCAAGAAGTCCAAGAAGAAAAAGATGGATCAGCCGGCGAAAATCATCAAGCGGGCCGAAGAGGGCCCTTTGCGTGATTTGATCGCCAAGGAAGTGGCGGAAGAGGCCGAAGGGGAGGAAGTGCCCGCTCCTGCTGCACGAGCCATGACCCCCGCCGAAATCGCCCGCGATGTCGCCGAAAAGGCCAAAAAGGGCAAACCCGCAAGGAAAAGAAAGGATCGGAAGGTCGAGGAAGCCGAGGAGGCCGCGGAAAAGCGGAAGGCGCGCAAGAAAGAAGTCTACGAGCGAGCCGACCTCTATCAGGGTCGCGCGAAGCGGAAGGATAAGAAGGGTGGGAAGCCAGGCAGGGAGGCTCCCAAGCGCGCGAGACAAACCGAGATCACCGTTCCCAAGGCGATCAAGCGCCGCATCAAGTTTCAGGAATCGGCCACGGTCGGCGAGTTGGCCAAGGCGATGGGAGTCAAATCCGCCGATCTCATCCGTAAGCTGCTCCAGCAGGGGTTGATGGCGAATATCAATCAGTCCCTGGATTATGAGACAGCCTCCCTTGTGGCGGATGATTTCGGCTACGAACTCGAAAGGGAGGTCTTCGAAGATGCCGCTATCCTGGCAGAGACGGAGGACCGGCCGGAGGATCTGATTGCAAGACCGCCGGTGGTGACCATCATGGGTCATGTCGACCACGGCAAGACCTCGCTGTTGGATTACATTCGCAATTCCAAGATCACGGCGGGCGAGTCGGGCGGTATCACCCAGCACATCGGCGCCTATTACGTCCGGACCGATGGGGGTGACATCGTCTTCCTGGATACGCCCGGGCACGAGGCCTTCACCGCCATGCGGGCACGCGGCGCAAAGGTTACGGATCTGATCGTGCTGGTCGTGGCCGCCGATGACGGGGTGATGCCCCAGACGCGTGAAGCGATCAACCATGCCCGTGCAGCGCAGATCCCGATCGTCGTAGCGGTCAACAAGATCGATAAACCGGAGGCCAACATCGACCGCGTCAAGCGTGAACTGGCCGAACTCGACCTCGTTCCCGAGGAGTGGGGCGGGCAGGTGATTTTCGGCTACATATCTGCGAAAACCGGAGAAGGCGTAGACGACCTGCTCGGGTTGATCCTGTTGCAGGCTGAGATCATGGAACTCAGGGGCAATCCCAACAAGCCCGGACGGGGGATCGTGATCGAGGCCCAGCTGGACAAATCGAAAGGACCTGTCGCGACAGTCTTGAACAAGAACGGGACGCTGCGCCCTGGGGACTACATCATCATCGGCGATTATTACGGACACGTCAGGGCGATGGCCAATCATCGGGGCGCGAGGGTGGACAAGGCCGGTCCGTCGGTCCCGGTCGAAATCTACGGCATCAACGGGGTGCCGATGGCCGGCGACGAGTTTGCCGTGCTTCCCGACGAGAAGACCGCGAAGACGATCATCGAGCATCGGAAGGGCCGTGCAAGGCCTCAGGAAGCCAAACGGGGGCTGGTGAGCCTCGATGACCTCTTCGACCGCATCAAGGAGGGCGCGGTCAAGGAACTGAATATCGTCCTCAAGACGGATGTGCAGGGCTCGCTCGAGGCCCTTGCGGACTCCCTCGTCAAGCTCAGCACCGAGGAGGTCAAACTCAAGATCATCCACTCGGCTACGGGGGCCATCACGGAATCCGACGTCATGCTGGCCGCGGCCTCCGGCGCTATCATTCTCGGCTTCAATGTGCGGGCGAACCCGCGGGTGAGGGATATCGCCGAGAAGGAACAGGTCGATATCCGCTATTACGACGTCATTTACAACGCGATCAAAGACATCCGCCTGGCGATGGCCGGGCTGCTCGAACCGGTTTACAAGGAGCAGGTGATCGGGCGTGCGGAGATCAGGGAGACGTTCAAAATCCCGAAGGTGGGGGTGATTGCGGGATGCCAGGTGACCGACGGGCATGTCGAGCGGAATTCGCGCGTCAGGCTCCTGCGGGATGACGTGGTCATATTCGACGGGCGCCTTGCATCACTGCGCAGGTTCAAAGAAGATGTCAAGGACGTGCAGACGGGGTACGAGTGCGGCATCGGCCTGGAGAACTTTCAGGACATCAAGACCGGCGACGTGGTCGAGGCCTATCAGGTCGAGGAAGTCGCTGCGGAGCTTTAAGAACAAATGGTCCTGGGTGCGCTCAGAGTGGAGTTTTTTCTTGCGGACAGCCATTCGCTCAAGGGCAAACGCAAGGTGGTCCGCAGTATGGTGGACAAGGTCAAGGCCAAATTCAACGTCTCGATTGCAGAGATCGACTCCAACGACAAGTGGCAGAAGATCGAGCTGGGTATCGCCGTGATCGGGAACGATCGACGTTATGTCGACTCGTGCCTGAATCATGTCCGCGATTTTCTGGAATCGCTCTACCTTGCGGAACTCATTCATGCAGAGACAGAGGTGATCAACCTGTGAGCGCCGGCCTGCGTGATATGTTTTTGTCTGCTGCCGACCGCTCGGGTTCATTTTTTCAACGGCGAAGGAAGTAAGGAACAGGTTCCTATCATGCTTGCAGGAACGAGATCCAGAAAAGTCGGGGACGAGATTTTGAAGGAGATGGCGATGATCCTTCTCGAAAGCGTTAAAGACCCCCGCACACGCGATGTGACGTTGACCGGCATCAAATTGAGCAGTGATCTGCAAAGAGCGCGCGTCTATTACAGTATCCTCGGCGGGTCCGAGGAGGTTCGGAAGGCGCAGGCAGGGCTCGACAGCGCCAAAGGATTCATCAAACGGCGGATCAGCCTCAAAATGTCTCTGCGATATGTGCCCGAAATCATCTTCGAACATGACCCTTCACTCGAAAGAGGGAGTGCAATGGAACGCCTCCTTGAATCCATTCGGAAGGACGCCCCCGTAAACGATGCTGAATGAACTGGCCTGTATCCTGCGCGAGGGGAGGCGCTTCGTCATCACCACCCACAAACATCCTGACGGGGATGGGTTGGGGGCCATGTTGGCGCTCGGACGATCGCTTCGCATCGCCGGGAAGGAAACCGTTCTTCTGAGCGAAGAACCGCTCACCCCGCCTTTCGATCGTATGAAGGGTGCTGAGACTGTTCTGCAGAACTACACGCCGAATGGGGAACCCGTGACCCTGATCTTCCTCGACTGCGCCGACTTCGACCGGCCCGGAAAGGTTGTCGAGAGCGTGAAGGGCGGCGCGCAGGTGGTCAACATCGACCACCACGCCACCAACACCTTTTTCGGCCGCTACAACTGGGTGGAGCCCGAATGGTCTTCCACCGGGGAGTTGATCTACAGGCTTCTGCAGCACGCCGGATTCCCGATAGACCATGAGGTCGCCGAGAACCTCTTCATTGCCATCCAGAGCGATACAGGCTCCTTCCGTTACGAAAACGCCTCCGCGGCCGCCTTCAGCACTGCAGCGGCGCTCGTGGGGACCTACGGCGTGAGGCCGTCCAGGTGTGCGCGGCTCATCCTGGACGAGTATCCATGCGCGCGGCTGTACCTGCTGAGATCGGCTCTCGGCACACTCGAGACGCATCTGAAGGGGAAGATCGCGATGCTCACGGTATCCCTCGACATGTACCGTGAGGCCCGCGCCTCGACCTCCGACAGCGACACATTCGTGGATTACCCACGATTCCTCTCCGGGGTCGAGATCGGCGTTCTGGTGAGGCAGACGGCTGATGACGCTTACAAATTCAGCCTCAGATCCAACGATTTCGCTGATGTGGCTGCGCTTGCCAAGCGGTTCGGAGGCGGCGGGCACAAGCGGGCGGCCGGCTTCGATGCACAGGGGCGGCTGGCGGACCTCAAGCTTCTTTTTCTGGATGCCGCGGCCGAGATGCTGGAGGCCCATGCAGCTTGACGGAATCCTGCTGGTGGACAAGGGGCCGGATCAGACATCGTACGCTGTGGTAGCCCGGGTCAAGTCGACTCTGAGGGCAATGGGGGTTTGCAAGGCTGGGCATGCCGGGACGTTGGATCCTTTCGCGACGGGTCTTTTGGTTCTTTTGCTCGGGCAGGGAACGAAGCTTTCCCCGTTCCTGATGGGCGGGAAAAAGCTCTACCGAGGGACCTTGAGACTGGGGATCGAAACCGACACCCTGGACCCCGACGGGGCAGTGACCAACCGCCGCGTGGTGAATGAATTCAGCCGCGAGGAGATCGAGGCCGCGGCCGAACGCCAGGTCGGGTGCCGGCAGCAGGTGCCCCCGATTTATTCAGCAGTGCGGTGCAATGGAACAAGATCCTACAGGCTCGCCCGAAAAGGGCTCCAGCCGGAGCTGAGGGCGCGACAGATCGAGGTGGAAGATTTTGACATCCTGAGTGTGCAGCTGCCGTTTGTCGATTTTGAGGTCTCCTGCTCGGCTGGGACCTATGTCAGACGCCTTGCTGCCGATCTGGGGGATGAACTTGGCGCCGGAGCGCATCTGACTTCGTTGCGGCGGCTGCGAAGCGGAGGTTTGGACGTGAGAAATGCCTTGCCTTGCGTGGAAATCGCGACGCTGCGGGATGAAGCTTCGATCAGGTCGCGGCTCATTTCTTTGAATGCCTCCATTCCCGAGATCCCCGGGATCGAGATCGATCGGCACCTTGCGGACAAGGTGCGCAAAGGCTATCAGCCGGTGCGGGGGGATCTGGGGTTAGAGCAGGGTTTTTCAGCGGTTTTTCCCGATGGGTTCGCAAAGCTCGTCCAGCGGGATGCATTGGTGGCCATCTTGGAAATCAAGGGAAATCAGGGGGTAGGTTATGAACGATTGAGCATCGCCAGAGTGTTTTCATGATTTTTGAGGCGGCCATGCCCTTGGCCATGATACGGTGAACGAAACAGACCCAAAATGAGGAAGGCGGCATCCTGACGAATGAGCTATCCCGCCGGCCAAAGAAAGAAGCAAGGGAGACAGGAGGTAACAAAATTGGTTCTCACGCCTGAGATGAAAAAAAAGATTATCGACGATTTCAAACTCCATGAAAAAGATACGGGTTCGCCTGAGGTGCAGATAGCCCTCCTGAGCGGAAGGATTCAGTACCTTACGGACCATTTCAGAACTCACAAGAAGGACCATCATTCGCGTCGGGGTCTGTTGAAACTCGTTGGACAAAGAAGGCGTTTGCTCGAGTATCTGAAGAAGAAAGATATGGAAAAATACAGGACCGTGATCAAAGAACTCGGTATCCGGAGGTAGACAGTGGGCTTTTCCCGGCTCACATGGTCGCTGCATATGAACTGAAAGGAATGGGAAAAACATGATAAAAAGCTGCAGTATCGATATAGACGGCCGGCCGTTGCATGTAGAAAGCGGACGGATTGCCAGGCAGGCCAGCGGGGCGGTCGTCGTGACATTCGGGGAGACGGTGGTGCTCGTGACCGCTGTGTCCACCGAAGATATCCGTGAGGGGATCGATTTTCTCCCCCTGACCGTTGAATACCAGGAGATGTCCTACGCGGGAGGGCGCATTCCAGGGAATTTTTTCCGCAGGGACATGGGCAGGCCGAGCGAGCGGGAGACATTGACGGCCCGTTTGATCGACCGTCCTTTGAGGCCCCTTTTCCCGGAGGGGTATCACTTCGAGACCCAGGTCATTGCCACCGTGCTTTCGACGGATCGTGAGAACGACGCCGATGTGCTGGCCATCTTGGGGGCATCGGCCGCACTGGAGGTTTCGGACATCCCCTTCGCCGGCCCGATCGCGGGTGTGCGCGTTGGGAGGATCGATGGCCGGTTTGTCGCCAACCCCAAGCAAAGCGAACTCCTTGAAAGCGACATCAATCTGATCGTAGCCGGAAACCGTTCTGCGGTGGTCATGGTGGAGGGTGGCGGGCAGTTCGTTCCCGAGTCGGAGATGATCGACGCCATTTTCTACGGGCACAAGGCGATTCAGCCTATGCTCGACATGCAGGAGGAGCTCAAGGCCGCGGTCGGCAAACCGAAGCGCGTGATCGACCCTCCAGGGCATGATGCCGGCCTCCTCGCCCGGATCGAGGAACTCGCCACTCCACGGCTGCAAACCACCATATCCATAGCGGACAAGCAAAAGCGCCAGCAGAGCCGCTCAGAGGCGTTCAAGACGGTCAGCGAGTCTCTGAAGGAGGATTACCCCAATCATTCCGCCTTCATCCGCGAGCAGATGGATGCACTCGAGCGCCGGCTGGTGCGCCGCATGATCCTGGACGAGGGGAAGCGGATAGACGGACGGCCGTTCGATCAGGTCAGACCGATCGAATGCGTCGTGGGGCTGCTGCCCCGGGTGCATGGTTCGGCGCTTTTCACGCGGGGGGAGACCCAGGCCATGGTTCTGACGACCCTCGGCACCGAGCAGGACGAGCAGAAGATCGAGTCCATTTACGGCGATCAGATGCGATCGTTTATCCTGCATTATAATTTCCCCCCTTACAGTGTGGGGGAGGCCAAGCGCCTGGGCGGCCCCGGTCGCCGCGAGATCGGCCACGGAAATCTGGCCAGGCGGGCGCTGGAGGCTGTGATGCCCTTGAGCGACGACTTCGAGTACTGCGTCCGCGTCGTGTCGGAGATCCTCGAATCCAACGGATCATCTTCTATGGCTAGTGTCTGCGGAGGCTGCCTCTCTCTGATGGACGCCGGCGTTCCGATCAAGGACACAGTGGCCGGCGTGGCCATGGGGCTTGTCTGCGAGGGGGAGAAGGTCGCGGTGCTCACCGATATCATCGGCGACGAGGATCACTATGGGGACATGGATTTCAAAGTGACGGGCACCCGAACGGGCATCACCGCCGTTCAGATGGATATCAAGATGGAGGGGATTACGCCGGAGATCATGCGCCGCGCGCTCGAACAGGCACGTGAGGGGCGCCTCCATATCCTGGGGAAGATGGAGGAAGCCATCGCCAAGCCGCGCGCGGAGGTCTCCCAGTATGCCCCCATCATCTCCGTCATCCAGATCAAGCCGGAAAAGATCCGCGACATCATCGGCCCGGGGGGCAAGATGATCCGGGAGATCACCCACACCTCAGGGGCCAGGATCGACGTCACGGATGACGGCAAGGTGACCATCGCGAGCCAGGACAAAAAGTCCGCGGATATCGCCATCGAGATGATCCGCAGCATCACCCAGGAGGCCGAAGTGGGCAGGATTTACAAAGGCAAGGTGGTCAAGATCATGGACTTCGGCGCCTTTGTCGAGATCTTTCCCGGGACGGACGGTCTGATACACATCTCGCAGCTCGATCACGAGCGGGTCAACCGGGTATCCGACATCGTGAAAGAGGGGGACGAGGTCCTCGTGAAGGTGCTGGAAATCAACGACGACGGCAAGATCAGGTTGTCCCGCAAGGCTGCCCTGGGAGAAAGCGTGGGTTGATGGTTCGTAAAACTGTGCTGCCGAACGGGCTCCGGATCGTCTCGGAGCCGCTTCGGTATCTTAAATCCGTATCGCTGGGGATCTGGATCGACGTCGGATCCCGTGACGAAAGTGCCGCCGAGTGCGGCACCTGTCATTTTATCGAGCACATGCTCTTCAAGGGTACAAAGCGCCGGAGCGCACTCGATATCGCGCTGGAACTGGATGCGATCGGAGGGCTTTCGAATGCCTTTACCGCCAAGGAGAACACCTGTTTCTACGCCCGGGTCCTGGACAAGCATTTCGGGCGTCTGGCGGATATCCTTGGGGACATTGTCCTCAACTCGACGCTTTCCACCGAGGAGGTCGAGCGCGAGCGCCAGGTAATCCTGCAGGAGATCTGCATGGTGGAGGATACCCCGGATGAGAACATCCACGATCTCTTCACCGAACTTTCCTGGAAGGATCACCCTATGGGGATGCCGATCCAGGGGACCGTGGCGAGCGTCGGTGGGATCGAACGGGCGGCGCTTACGGAATTCATCCGTAGGCGCTACGTGCCCGAGAGGACCATCGTGGCTGCCGCCGGAAACATTGAACACGAAGAGGTGGTCGCCTTTTTCAGACCTCTGTTCGAGGGTCTTCCGTCGGGAGAGGATGCGCCGGCACGGGTGGTGCCGGAGTTGAACGCCGGACTGCTCGTGCGCGAAAAAGACCTCGAACAGGTGCACATCTGCCTCGGGGCGTCCGCACCTTCGCAGCGGGACCCGCAGCGCTTCGCCTCCGCCGTCTTCAACACCATACTCGGCGGGAACATGAGCTCCAGGCTTTTTCAGGAAATCCGCGAAAAGCGAGGGTTGGCCTATGCCGTCTATTCCTTTCTTTCATCCTATGCCGATGCGGCGCTGCTTGGCGTGTACATGGCGACCGACGCGCAGCAGGTCAACCCGGCGCTCGAGATCATCGAGCGCGAGATCGGAAAAATCCGGCGCGGCGAAGTGAGTGAGGAGGAGTTGACGCATGCGAAAGACAACTTGGTGGGAGGCCTTTACCTGGGGGCCGAGGGCGCCGAAGGGCGCATGATGCGCCTGGCGAAGAACGAGTTTCTCTTCGGCCGGTACGTTCCATACGACGAACTGGCCGAATCCATCGAAAGGGTGCGCCTCGACGAAGTGGTCGAGGTGAGCCGGAGCATATTCGAAAACGGGCGTCTGGCCCTTGCGACACTCGGTCCCATGAGAGAAGAAGAGGTGGCGGCCGATATTCTCCATTTTTGAACCACGGTGTGGACGGAGATGCCTTATGAAACCCGTTGTCATCCGGGTGAAGCGCCTGGAAGGGGCGAGTGCGGTGCCGTTCCCCGCCTATGCGTCCGAGGGCGCCTCGGGGATGGATGTCCGGGCGGCGCTTCGTGAGCCGGTGACCTTGGCCCCGGGACAGTTCAAACGGATCCCGACGGGCCTCAGCGTCGCTGTTCCGCCCGGTTTCGAGGTTCAAATCCGTGCGAGGAGCGGTCTGGCCCTTCGGCACGGAATCGGAATGGTCAACGCCCCCGGAACGATCGACGCCGATTACCGGGGGGAGATCGGCATTATCCTGATCAACTGGGGGGAGCAGTCCTTTCGGGTCGAACCCGGAGACCGTATCGCCCAGATGGTCCTCGCGCGGGTCTACCGGGCGGAGTGGATCGAAAGCGTCAGCCTCGACGAAACCCCGAGGGGTTCCGGGGGATTCGGCCACACCGGTATCGAATAACCTGAAAAATCATGTCTTCCGTCGACAAAGCCCGTTCCGACCGGGGCGCAAGGCGCAGGCGACGCCACTATGTCTGCAGCGTCTGCGGCAAGGAGCAGCCCTTCTGCTGGACCTGCCCGTGCGGTTTCCAGATCTGCAACACCTGCATGGATGAAAACCTGTGGGGGTTGACCTGCAGCGGGGTCCAGTGGCAATGTCCGGACTGCGGCCGGCTGAGACCTTTCTAAGACGTTACTCTTCAAAGTCGAACGGTTTTGACTTGGAGGTGTACATTGCTGCCATTCCTGTCGACCCTGCTCGTCTTTTTTCTGCTTTTGCTTTCCCCGCCTGCTTCCCACAGTGAGGAGCAAAGCGCCGTCATCATCCATCAGAACGACCTCCACGGCTGGCTCTTTCCTGCGGGAAACCGCTGCGGGCTCGGCGAGACGGCGAAACTGCTCGAGGAGCTCTTCCGGGAGGAGCCGAGCAGTTTCTATGCCATGGCCGGCGATCTTTTCACCGGGCCGGAACTGCCTGCGGCGCAGAAGGGAAAAATGGAGACGGAGCTCTGGAATGCCTTTTGCCGGCACATGTCGGAAAAGGGTTTTGGCGAACGGGTGATCTGGTCGCTCGGGAACCACGAATTCGACTACGGCCTCCCCGACCCGTCATCCTTTGCCTCTCCACCGCTTTGCGCAAACCTGGTTCATCCGCAGCAGGGAGCGGTTTACAGGCCATACCAGGTCGTCGAGACGGACGAAGGCCTTCGGGTCGGGTGGATCGGCCTGCTCCTCGAGAGGAATCGCCGGGTGCTGCAGGAGGTAGAAAAATCGGGCCTGACCTTTCTGCCGATGCGGGAAGCGGTCGGGAAGGCCCTCCAGGAAATGGGGCGTCTGGACCTGACGGTGCTGTTGATCCACGACCACCTCGACGCGATCAAGGCGTTCGCCTGTGATCTGCCGCCGGAATGGGGCATCGACATCATTCTGGCCGGGCACGACCACTTGGTGCTCGAAGAACCCGTGGATGCAGGCGGGATCCCTGTCTCCGAGGCGGGGGCCATGAACCGTTTCTATGGGCGGGTCGATCTCCTTCTGTCGGCGGGTGAGGTGAAGCGGCTGGAGAGCCGGATCGTTCCGTGGGGGCCGGACTTCTTGACCCATTCGACGATGCGGGTGAAGGAGTCGTTCGACGCGAGCCGCGGAGAGGTCGTGGCCTTTCTCGAACGATCGCTCACAGGGAGCTATCTGAGGGGGCAGGAGAGCAGCCTCGGGAATTTTGTCACGGACGCCTTCCGTTGGGCGACCGGGACGGATATCGCGATGACCAACGGGTCCTCTCTGCGGTTGGACTTTCCGATCTATTACGATCAGCCGCTGGAACTGCGCGAAGGGGACATGAAAGACATCACCCCGTTCCGCAACGCTCTGGTGACCGGAAAGCTCACCGGAGCGCAGCTCCTTCAAATCCTGGAAGGCGAGGTCGAGAATTTCCAGAATCAGGTTTCGGGTATTCGCTATTCCGTAAACATAGGTAATCCTGCCGGTAAAAGGGTTGAGGAGGTCTCGGTCAACGGCAAACCGCTCGCCCCCGGAAAATGGTACACGCTCACGCACAACGCCCATTGCGCCGACCCGAAAAATATGCAAAGATATTTGCATCTCCCACCTGAGAGCATCGTCTGGAAGATGACCCCTTGGAAGGATTACGAAGCGCTGATCGGATACGCGCGGCACCTGAGAACCATTGACTACCCTGCTGAAGGAGAGGGGCGGATCAAGCGCAGGTTCTGATCGACAGCCTTCGCGCGTCCCCCGCCCAGGCTGCTTTGCTCTGAACCTGCCATTCGAAGATCCGGCGTTCATGGATCCGGAAAGGAGCCGACGATGCGGACCAACCCGATGGATTCCTTTTTCTACGCCCTTGTGCGCGTGGTCGATGCCGTCTATCAGGATGAAGATCTCGGCGACACGCTGTATTTCATACTGTCCCTGGCGGCTGAATTGACCGGGGGCAAGGGCAGCACACTGCGTGTGCTCGAGCACGGCAGCTTCAATCTGAAGGTGGTGTCGAGCTACGGTCTGAGTCAGGAGTATCTCAAGCAGGGCGCAATCGACTGCGGCAAAAGCATCACCGAGATCATGGAAGGGGACGTCATCATCATCAACGATTTCGAAAGCGATCCCCGGATCCGCAACCGTGAGGTCGCAAAGCGGGAAGGGATCGCTGCGTTCATCGGGATCCCCTTCACCGTCAACGAGACCACTTACAGCATCCTGCGGGTGTACTATCCGGCCAAGAAGACGCCGACTCACGAGGAAATGGAGCTGCTGAACACACTCGGGAAGCTGAGCTGCCTCGCCATCGAACGCGCTGCGATTTCAGAGCTGAGAAAAGAGCCCTCTTGAATGACAATCAATCTCCGGGCCTGCGCTAAGAGCGGCCCAGCCGGTTGAAACCTGCGGACCGGGGAGGCTGCGCGTCAGGCGCTCTTCTTTCCAGTCCTCATTCCCGGATGGGACGACGGGCTGCGCCTTAGAGGTGTTTTAGGAGCAAGCCCCTTTTGACATGGATGAACAACCGCTGTCTGAACCTGCCCTCCATATCGTCCTCTATGAACCCGAGATCCCTGCCAACACCGGCAACATCGCCAGGTTATGCGCCGCCGCCCGGCTCCGGCTGCATCTGATCCATCCCTTGGGCTTCAAGGTCGATGACCGGCAATTGAAGAGGGCCGGGTTGGATTACTGGCCGGAGGTGGATGTCGTGCATCACCCGTCGTTCGACGCCTATCTGGGTGCTGGATCGATGGCGCCGCATTCCGTTCACGCATTCAGCCGCCATGCCGAACCGCTCTACACGGAAGCCTGCGTCCAGCCAGGTGACCACCTCCTTTTCGGGCCCGAGACCAGAGGACTTCCCGCCGAGTTGCGGTCAATTTTCCCCTTCTACGCCATCCCGATCTGGGGAAAGGTCCGCAGCCTGAATCTTTCGACCTCTGTCGGGATCGTCGCCTACCATTATCTCCAAACGATCGGACGATTTTAGCGGCCCGCGGGTCGCTCGGGGAACCAGTCGCTGCGGGAGAGAGGTGCTTCTTCCCTGCTGCAAACCGCCGAAGCGGGTGTGCAGCAGGTTTCGAGGGGGAAAAGCGCCTCGGCTACTGCGGGGGTTCGTTGGACTTGCCGTTCAAGACTTCCCTGAGGGCGATGTTGGTGTCGGATTCGAGTTCGCCCATGATCTCCATCAACACCTTCAAACGAAGGATGGTCTTGCGGGATTTCTCCTGGTAGGGGAGTCTGAGATCATGCGCATCGAGAATGTGGATCAGACGGTCGAGATACTTGAGATCGATCTGGTCGGTGTTCTGATAGAGCAGCTCGACCCATTCCTGTTTGACTTCGGCCGAAAGATCGACATATTCGGCCAATAGCTCGGCGGTCTTGCCTAAACGGAGGGATTGGCGGAGCCGCTCGATCTTTTCATCGATGACCTGCCGCTGGGCGCTGGAGGCATTGGCCGCCTGCATCAGTTCGTCCCAGCGCTCCTCGATCTGAAGGTGCACCCAGTTCTCACCGGTTTCGGGGGAGAGAAACAGCTCCAGAAAACGGGTTTGGACTTCAATAAGGTCAAGAATGGCGGGCTGATTTTCATCGGTCTTGAAATCGATGGCCGCCTTGTTCAGTTCCTCGATGATCCCCTTCTTGGTGAGCGTTGGATCGCAGAGCTGCAGGATGATTCTTTCCCATTGCTCACGTAGAAAATTCAACTCCAATTTGATGAGGGAGAAGATCAGACCCGATTTCGTTATCGCGTTCCGGATCGAATGAGCGAGGATGTTGCATGCCTTGATCTTGTCTTCGGCGAGGTGCCGCATGCTTTCGAGCGACTGCTCTTTCAATTGGTAGGAGAGCAGCTCGGTGCCGAGCGTCCGGGATAGTTTCTTGATCAGCCGGGTCTCAGGGCTGCCTATGCGGATGGTATAGGGCCGGAAATGGATCTTGATGACAGCGACCACGACATGTTCGCTGAACTGCCAGAGGGTCTCCCCGTAACTGTTTTTCGGGAACTCCGGGTAGGCCCCGTTGTTATTGATGAAAAGGTCCTTTTTCCGGACGAGGACCGGCTCCATGTGATGAAAATCTTCCCAGACCCCTTCGACCTGGAGCCGCACGCTGCGGGAGTCGGCCCGTGGATCTTCTGCCGTCCAGCTCTTCTGCTTTTCGACGCACCAAGCCATCGCCTCGAGCGGGCGGTTGGGTTCGTCGCGGTATTCCAGCCATGTCTTGCCCGGGTGGTTGTAGTCGGAGGCTTGGGGGAGTCCCCACGAAATGCTCTGGCGGTCCGAGTCGATCACCCCCGAAGTAATCCTGGTGGCATTCAGGCCGGGAGGGCCGCCGATAAGGTAGACTGTTCCCTTGTAAGCATTCGGGAGGCAGAAGAGGATGGTCTCGATAATGCTTTTGCAGGCATGCTCAAGGGTGTCCTGATCGATCCGTATGGTCAAAACGCTCATCCTTCGAGACCACTGAAATCCTCTGCTCTCGCCGCCTCAAGAGTACGGAGGCTCTTAGCAGATGGAGGTTAATCTATTCATAATCAGCCATTTGTCAATAAGAAAGTACGCGAGCTTCCGACAAGGCGAATCCGGGCACACCCGAGGCGCATCGGAAGGCGGCATCTTGCGCCTGAGGCCCTGGCTCGAAAAATCCGAGGGTGCGCGGGTGGCTTCGATTGCCTTATCTGGAATGACGAACCGTTCCCTTTTTGAGGGCATCAACCAACACAGGAACCACGTCGACCACATTTCCCTGGAGGAAGATGTCCGTAATGCTGTCCGTCAAATGGGTACGCTCCTGGTTGATTTCAATGATGCAGGCGCCGTTTCTCTTGGCGATGGACGGGATCGTGTTGGCAGGAGAAACGACCGCTGAGGTGCCGACAACCAGCAGGGCCTGTGCTGATGAAGCTAGGTGGAAGGAGCGGTTCAGGGCCTCTTCCGGAATGGCTTCACCGAAAAAAATCACGTCAGGCTTGAGGATGCTTCCGCAGAGGCACGTCGGAGTGTCCTCGCCTTCCTTTTCTTGGCGGCTGTATCTGCGGCCGCAGGCGAGGCAGGTGAGCGAGGCGGCGTTTCCGTGATACTCGATCACCTCACGCGAGCCGCCGGCCTGATGAAGGTTGTCGATATTCTGGGTGATGATGCACCGGAGGCAGCCGAGCCTCTCCATTTCGCCCATTCCAATGTGAGCGAGGTTCGGCTGAGCGCACCTGAGGAGTTTCTCCATTTCCCTCAACATCTCCCAGACCTTCAGGGGATTGGCGTGAAAGGCGGAGATGGTCGCATACTCCGCAGGATCGAACCGCGCCCAAAGCCCCTCGGCGCTTCTGAAGTCCGGGATCCCGGAAGGCACCGAAATACCGGCCCCTGTGAGGGCAACCGTCAACCCGGAGCGCATGATCGTTCCGGCTGCTTCAATGACCAGACGTTCTTCGAGCATAAAGAATCTGCTCCTTAGTTCCCCGCGAAGGCAAAGCCCTTCGGACCTACGTCCTATGCATCGGCATCCTGTTCGGATCCGTGTCCGCGCAGAGCATTTCGAAGGAGATCTCTGTGTGTGGCTGTCCCCGGGACAAACGTCAAAGCTCCGCCCGGCCCTACGCGATTCAAAGAACAGCAGCCGTAATCCTCTTTTTCGGTCCGGGGACAGGGTCAGGAGGGGTCGATCAAGATCTTCCGCTGGGTGTTGTCGTAAGAACGAAAAATGCCCTTAATCTTTTTCTGCTCTCCGAATATGTTGACTAGGCGGATGTCGTCTCCTTCCACCTCGAGCAGATCGACATTTTCGAGCAGTTTTTCTTCCTGCCCGTCCTTCAAGACAAAAGCATGAGCTTCACACATTGGTTTCATCCTTGCTTCAAAGCTTTAAACGAGAGATGCGAGCGCCTTGCGGAGCGCCTCATTCGTCTTGGCAGTGTACTCGATCATTTCGCGGATGTGACGGGCGGTTTCTTTCTTGCCCGCATCTTCAAGCTGATCCGCAAACAATTCGTATTCCTCCTGGTGGTGCTCATTATGATGGATCCAGTGTTCCATCCTGATCCGGGCCTTGTCGAAATCATCCATCAGCGTTCTCCTTGAGTGGCTTCAATTCTGAAATAGTCTCCCTCCGGAAATGGTCTTTTTGACCCATCTCGGCGTCAACCTGCACGTTTGCTCTTGCGGCGGCAAAGAAACATCCTTTTGCACACGGTTGATTTCATTCATGTCGGCCAAACCGGAACCCGCCGCGAAGCGGTGGGACTGGTCTGCATGAAAACGCAGGTGGGATGGCTCCGGGTTTGAGCCATGACGAATCAGCTCGCCGCGGCGCACCGCGAAGCCTGTATTGCCATTGGCTGGAGATGAAACGCGTCGGCTGCGACGGAACACCCGCAGATTTTCACTCTCATAAGGGTAAGGAGGGTGAAGGATATTGTCAAGAAGTTCAGGGGGTGTCCTTCGGATTTGCCTGTTCGAGGAGGAGGGGATGTCGGCATAGGCCGCCCTCGACAAGTATCGTCCGGAAAGGGCCTTTTCGCCAACCTGGGCGTCAATCTGCCCGTTTGCTTGTGCGGCGACCCGCAGGTCGCCGCACAAGCAAACGCTGGATTTCCTTTGTATTAGCTAAAAGTGCTCCTTTACGGACAGGAAGTGGATTCTACGGCGAAATCATTTCCGGGTGGAAACTAAAAAAGTCTTCAATGATTAACTCTAGTCCAATTTTAGAAAAAAAATTGACGAGCAATGTTTAGCAGGTTAAGATTCATCAGAGTGTATTGTTGCCAACAGCGAGGCCAGCACGGAGGCGGGACATGAGAGAGACCTTGAAAGGGAAGAGGATCCTGATCGTTGACGATGAGCCTGATATCCTTGAAACCTTGGAGGAAATTCTGGATATGTGCCTCATCGACACGGCGCCCAACTACGAGACTGCCGAGAAGTTCATCGCCAAAGGGAATTACGATGCAGCCATCCTGGATATCATGGGGGTCAGAGGCTACGACCTTCTCGATCTGACCCGAAAGAAGGGCATCCCGACGCTGATGCTGACCGCTCATGCCCTGAATCCGGATAATCTCGTCAAGTCGATCAAGAAAGGTGCGCGGTCCTATATCCCGAAGGACAAGTTGTCCGATGTGCCTCATTATCTGGCGGAAATGTTAACGGCGGCCGAAAGCGGAGAAATACGGGAGGGCACCTGGTTCACCAGGCTCAAACCCTTTTTCGACAAGAAGTTCGGTCCGCACTGGCGTGATAAGCACAGGGATTTCTGGGACGAATTCGACGAGACCTATCGCGTCTCGAAGAAAGAACTGGAAGACATCATGTAGCAGTCGGCGTGCGCGGCGAAGACTCCTTCCCATCGATTTTGAGAGGGAGTCTCACGCGGAAGGTGGCGCCTTTCCCCTCGTCGCTTTCGAGCCAGAGGCGCCCACCCATATCTTCGATCAGCACCATGACTCCAGCGAGTCCGAGCCCGTGGCCCCGGACGCTGCAAACATCCGTTGCATCCATTTGGAAGTAGCAGTCGAAGATCTTTTTGTGATAGACGGCAGGTATGCCTTCGCCATCGTCTTTGACAGTGAATTGGATGGCGTCTCCGTCTTTCTCGAGATTTACAGACAACTCTACGAGCTTTTTCCGGTACTTCAGGGCGTTGGTCAAGAGGTTCCGGAGGATCTGCGTCGTTTTGCTTCCGTCGAGACAAACCTCACGACACCAAAGCGCATCATCGAGCTTCAGATGGAGTCCTTTTTCTTCTAAAGTGCGCTTCAGCACCTCCAGAGAGGCGCAGCTCTTGATGGAGTCCGCCATATCGGAATCGACCAGATCGAAGATCTCGCCGATCGCCTGTTCGAGCAGTTCCGAAAGGGGCATAGTGGCATAGTTCATCAACCCCTCCCTCGACCGACCCAGCTCCAACGTATCGTTGACCAAGGCCTGTGTGATTTTGGTGTTTCTGAGAACTCGAGCCAGCACCTTCTGCTGCTTTTCCGTCACGGGCCCGTACTTTTCAGGACGGGTCAGCAAAGAGCTTATGCCCGCCTCGATAACAGCCAACGGTACCTTCAAATCATGCACCAGCAGATCAATCTTGATACGTTGCCGGTTATCCGAGGTTTTCTGCTCAGTCTCGTTTTTCATTGCATCGTTCCCCGTAGGCGATTGTCTCTCCGCCGCGATCGGCGCCTTCGCCCTGACGTCCCTTCGGCCCAATGTCGCCCGAATCATATCAAGTCCCTTAGAAAAAATCAAATCTCCATAAACCTCCTGTCATACAATTTTCTAAAGGGCTGCGCCCGAATCGGTGCCTGTTCTCCGCCTCCCCGGGGTGCCGGCAGTTGGAGCCGTTGCGGGCGTTCAAACCGGCAAAAAGGCCATTTGCCACTACAAGCCGGTTCTCATCCGGAAAGGCGGGGGGTTTTTTCCTCACACCCTGCGCATGCTCCGTCTCGCCTCTTCGGGGTGGGTTCCGCTTTTTGCAACATCAAGGAAATCAAGGCTTCGCACGGTTTAGACCTGCAGATCGCCGCACAAGCAAACTTGCAGATTGACGCCGAGATGGGCCAAAAAGACCATTTCCGGATGGAAATCAGGTGTAGTAGACGATGCCCACATATCCGACGAAATTCCTGTCGGGGCGCACGTCGTAGCTGGTCATGTAAGCGATCTCGTTCGCATGGGCGGCGCCGAGGGCTTCGGAGGCCGCGATGGCGGCGGCCGCCGCCCCGGAACAGCATGCGTTTTGGCTCTGAAGCGCTTCCCGTATCACTTCTCGTGAGTCCATCCGGAGCATCTGTTCTATGACGGCACGATCCTGAACCGTTTTCACCCATTGGAGGGCCTGGGTCCCATCGCCTTTGGGCAAGAACCCATAGCTCGGCCCATAGTGGGTCAGATCCGTCGATCCGATGACCTTCGCCTTCCTGCCGAGGCGAAGACAGTGTTCTGCTGCGCGGCCCGCGATGGCCAGGGCGTCTTCCCGGGGAGGCGAACCGATCGGGACGATGCGGGCACCCGGGAGAAAATGGCGCACGAAAGGCAGCTGCAATTCAATGGTGTTGTCCTGGACGTGGCGCGTCGCTGTTTCCACCTCGAAATCGAACTCCTGGATCAGCAGGTCGGTGATCTCCGAATCGATTTCCAGTTCACCGAAGGGCGTTTCCCAGAAACCTTCTCTCATGATGAGGTTCGGGCTTCGGGCGTGCATGTGGTGTCCGAAGATCAGGACGGTATCGGCCTTTTCACCGTTCTGTGAAAGACACCGGATGACATTGCAGGCGATCTTCCCCGAAAAGGCCCAACCCGCATGAGGGACAATCCCCCCGACCACCCTTTGCGCCCCGGCTGGGCAAGAGAGGGCAGGGTCCGTGAAGCTTCGAATGGCGGCAAGGCACTCCCGCTCGGTTCCCGGGTACCATGTGCCTGCGAAATCAGCGGTGCGGATAGGCATAGGTTCCCCTCCTTTCAAGGTCCCTGACGCCGCCCGGCAGTTTGCGGGTTGCACGGCGGGTGCAAAGGTGCTAGATTTTGCAGTTCAGTCGCGGATCCCTGAAGCGCTCAGTCATCCTGCGGGCGCTGGGGACCCGGTGAAAACCCGCCACAAGGCCCGGCGGCGGCAAAGGGCCGTTTATTCATTTTTTCGTTTGAGGCCGCTTCATGTCTTTCGACATCACGACCCTGATCATCAAGATCCCCGTTCTGCTTTTCGCCTTGACCATCCACGAGTACGCGCACGGGCGCGTAGCGCTCGCCATGGGGGATCCGACGGCCCTGCGTGCGGGCCGTCTTACCATGAACCCTATACGCCATATCGACCCTTTCGGGGCGATCTGCCTCTTTCTCTTCAATTTTGGGTGGGCCCGGCCCGTGCCCATCGATCCACGCTACTTCAAAGACTACCGGCGTGCAACCATCTATGTGTCTGTTGCGGGCCCGCTGGCCAATCTGTGTGCGGCGCTCGCAGCGGGCCTGCTGGTGCGCTATACGCTCATGCCCTGGGACCTCTACCGGCAGGTGCTGCTCTACCTGCTTCTGATGAATATCGGGCTAGGTCTTTTCAACCTGATCCCCATACCGCCGCTCGACGGATCGCACATTCTCGAGAACCTGCTGCCGCGCCGCGCAGCCATAGGTTATCAAAGCCTGCGGCGGTACGGTCCGCTGCTGCTGATCGGGATCATCCTCCTCGACAACTTCGCCCACACGGGGATCATCAGCTTCATCCTGCTTAAGCCGATGTTCCATCTGGCGCATCTTTTCGCGGGCGACGGTTTCTTCCGGCTGATCGGAATCCTTTAGCCGGACGCGGACCGCTTCCTTTCCTACATCATGTCTTTGTCGCTTTCCTCGATGGCGCGGTCGATTTCGGCCTTTAGCTCCGCCGGCAGCCCCGGAATGTCGACGCTCAAAAATCCCCTGACGATCGTCGAGGTCGCTTCGTCTTCACTCAGTCCGCGCGACATGAGATAGCTGATCTCTTCCTGGGCGATCTTCCCGACCGCCGCCTCATGGGACATCTCGACGCCGTCCGCATGACCTTCCAGTTCGGGCACCGCGTGAATGACGCCGCCTTTGAGAATGAGCCCCCGGCATTCCAGATGGGCCTTGATATCGGGGACCTCCCCGATCAGATGACCCCGCGCGATGATCTTTGCGCCGTTGCTGATCGTGCGGGCGATGATCTCGGCCCGGTTTCCCGGGTGTTTGAGGAACACACGGCCGCCGAGGTCATATTCCGAGCCGGGGCTTCCAACGATGATGCTGTAAAACCTCGCTACCGCGTCTTCACCCTCCAGATGGGTGACCGGATACATCTGCAGCGATTTTACGGGCTTCATACAGATGTAGTTGTTCAGGAAAAGGCCGCCGGCCTCCACCCGGGCCGCCGAGCGTGGGCGCACCACCATATCCTCAGCCCAGTTGTGGATCATGGTGAAGCTGAGCTTCGCGTTCTTTTTGATGAAAAACTCGGATATCCCGACGTGCGCCCCGCGCTTGAGGTGCGGAGAGGTCGCACAACCGGTGATGATGTGAAGCTCGGAATCCTCTTCCGCGATGATGATGTTGTGCACGTTCTGCTGCAGGCCTTCCTTGCCGATGTACAAGCAGGCCTGGATTGGATAGATGGACTTGACGCCCGGCAGCGCACGGATGACGTACCCGTTGTGAAGGCCGATTTCGGCCGCCGCGGTGTACTTGTCGGCATCGACGGAGACGAGTTTCCAGTAATACTCTTCGATCCAGGCGTGTTTTTCGAGGGCCTCCGTAATAGGCATGACCTCGATCCCGGGTTGCTTGCTGCGGCAGTGAAGAACGGATGCGTCCTTTTGAAAGAAGGTTCCTCCCCGGCTGCCTTCTTCCGGGTCGAGGCCCGCCATGACAAGCGTGCGCCGTTCGTTTTCGGGGAGCGATAAGAGCCCGTCCGGCCCAAGCCTCCCACCGGGTTCCGCCGCCGTCACAAATTGGGCGAGATCGATATCCGGCCCCAGAAGGGCCCGTTTTTCCTTGGCCTTGGAGGCCTTCTCCTTCAGTTCTTCTGCTGCATGATGCATCTGACACACTCCTCGTAGCCTGTTTTGCCGACGCAATTGAGAATTTCACGGGGGTTGCTGACGCAGCTGAGCATCCCGTCGAAAAGGACCTGCCCCTTGTCGGCGCTCACATAATCGAGGATATAGCCGGTGTGGGTGATGATCAGCCCCATCTTCGTCCGTTCCATCTTCCGCTGCATCTTGGATTTGTGCGCATTGGCGAGGGACTCTTCGTCCTTTTGGAGCAACGTCGCGATGGTTTTTCCAACCAGGGCGATGTTTTCCAGGTCGACGCCCGATTCAGGTTCGTCGAACAGCATCAGGTCCGGGTCCTGCGCCAGAAGCTGGAGGAGTTCGGAACGCTTGATCTCGCCGCCGGAAAAGCCCGCGTTGACATCGCGCTCGAGAAAATCGGTGAAGGCGAGATGGGCCGCAAGCCCCTCCACAGTCAAGCCTGCCCGGCTCCGGGCGCAGATCTCCACCATCTGGCGGGTCTTGAGACCATGGATGGTGGGCGGGCGCTGGTAGGACATCCCGATGCCGAGCGCGGCCCTTTCGTTGATCGGCAAATGGGTGATGTCTTCGCCCTTGAAGAAGATCTTTCCGTGCACCACCCGATACTGAGGATAACCCATGATCGTCATGAGCAGCGACGTCTTACCGGAACCATTCGGGCCGAAAAGGATGTGGGTTTCACCGGGTTGTATATCCAGGTCGATGTGTTTGAGAATCAACTTTCCGGCAAGCTCCACCTGCAGATCCTCGATGTGCAGCATGAGTCGAACCTCCTTGATTTTTCTTGGGGGAGTGTCCAGGAAAACGCAATAAAGAGTAGACCTTGAAGTCTACAGGGGAAAAGCCTATTTGGCAAGAGGCTAATGGCCCTCGGCGCAGAAGCGCCTCCATCCCATGAGCGCGGCCCCCCCGGCAATCGTCGTACCGTAAAAAACGACCGGCTTTTCAGCGAGAAACCCGCCGATGGTATCATTGACGAGGGTGGTGCCGGTTACGAGCAGAACCTCAGCCCACTGCCTGGCTTCCGCCTGGGCTTCGGGGCCCTCGATCGGCACACCGAAACGGACAGTCCCGATATTGTCGGGGTCGAGATCCAGGACCCGCATGGGGAAGCGTTTGCCGAGGGATTCGATCATCCTCGGCTGAAAACCGACCTGCAGAATCTTTGCGCCGGGGTAGGCGGTTTCGAAGAAGCGCAGGAGTTCGTCCGCGCAGCGCCTTGGCTCCTGATCCCGGCAATGGATGGTTTTTTCGGCCGCGGAAAGATGGCGCATCAAGGCGTTCAACGAGGCGGTGAAAACCGCACGCCTGAAATTGTTGTTGAGCGGCATCTCGAGGATCTCTTCGAGCCTTGCCTGAAAATCGCCGTATTGATCGGTGAAAGCCTGCCCGAGAGCGCCTTTGAATTCCGCCTGCATCAGGGATTCTTTTCCTTTTTGGAGAGGAAAATCCTGCTCCTCCGGATGGCCCACGGCCTCTTCCACGGACAAAGGCCTGGCGGTCACCCTGAAGGATTCGGACAAAAGTCCGTGGACCGCATCTATTTGCAGTAAGCGGCGTTTCAATTCCTGAAAAATATCATCCATGCGCGGTTCCTCCAAATGTTTCGATGTAAGGCTCCACGCTCTCGTGGAGCCATGCCGTCCAGGATCGGGCCATAGCGAGCTTGGACGAAAGAATAAGCCGCGAGAAACCGTCCTGTTCCTTTTGGAGACGGGAGAGGATCCGCTCGGAGCTCTTATTCAGGATATCCTGCTGGGCCAGGATCAGGCGGCGCAGCACCGGCGTTTCCATATGCCCCGCGAAGAAAAGCTTGGCGATGAACTCGACGCGCATATCCCTGATGTGTTTCACAGGTTTCCCGAGCCACGTCTGGAAGGCGGATCGGCCCGCGGCCGTGAGGGAAAACACCCGTTTTGCCGGGCGGTTCTCCTGAGACCTCACCTCCGAAGAAACGAGCCGTTTCCTCTCGAGTCTCTTCAGAACGGTATAAAGTTGGCTGTTGCCGACATACCAGGCCGGGCCGAAATGCTGTTCGAGGAACTGCAGAATCTCATAGCCGTGCTTCGGTCCAGCCGCCAAAGAGCCAAGGAGCAAATAATCCACCGATTCCCGTGCCTTCATCTTCAACCAAGTCTCATTGTTTATCGGAATATTACAGACTATGATACTACCCATATTACACAATAAAACGACCGGTCAACAAGATTCCATCCGGAAAGGGGCTTTTTGGCCCATCTCGGCGTC
Organism: Desulfatiglans anilini DSM 4660; assembly: GCF_000422285.1. Lineage (NCBI taxonomy): Bacteria > Pseudomonadati > Thermodesulfobacteriota > Desulfobacteria > Desulfatiglandales > Desulfatiglandaceae > Desulfatiglans > Desulfatiglans anilini. Next base: position 186,141 of record NZ_AULM01000005.1, on the reverse strand, counting down.
CAACTGCACCTTTGATTGTGCGGCGACCACCAGGCCGCCTCCGCGCAAACGCTTGATTTCCTAGACATTGGCCAAAAATCCTCATTTCCGGATTGGAAACTTTACCGCGCCGGATGCTCTTTTCCGGATGGATCTAGCTATTGGCCAAACCGGGACCCGCCGCGAAGCGGTGGGACTGAATTTCTTCCTGCTTCGAAGTGCAGGGAGCGGCGCGGCGGAGGACCCGGAACACTCTGAAACAACGGGGAGACCGAGCAGGCCCTTGTCCTACCCGCCGCGGGCCCCTGGCATCGCGTGGACAGAGTATTTCTTCTCATTTTTGCCCTTGACAGACGGTGTCTTTCATTCTATAGATGTGCCCCAATCCGCGCGTGCATCGGAGTGCTTTGGCTGCGTGCCGCGCCGAAGCTCGGAGAGAGGCCTATCTTCAATATAAAGAAGCACGGCAAATGGGTTGATGACGTCGCTCTTGTCAGCCAGGTCGGATTGACCATCGCTGGTTCTATCCTGTTCTGCTTCGCTATAGGATACTACCTCGACAAGTGGCTGCACACGAAGGGCCTGTTCATCACCATATTCATCCTTCTGGGTATCGCGGGTGGTGGATACACCGCCTATCGGCAGATCATGGAAGTGACCCGCGATACAGACAAGCAGAACAAAGATGCGTGATACGTCGTTCGCCGAGGTCAGCCGTTTTCAAGCAAAAATCGCCGCAAAGGCCCTGCTGGTTTTCATAGCGGGGGCGGTGGTTTTTATCCTGCTTGGGGAGCGCCCTCTGGGAAAGGGCCTGATCCTCGGTGCCGCCTTCAGCGTCGTCAATTTTCTGCTGATGGGCATCTGGGGGCCGCTTCTTCTCGGCCGAAGCCAGGCCCGCGCCAGAATGACCGGCTTGGCCTCGATCGCAACGAGATATATCGTTCTTGCTGTGCCCTTGATCCTGGCGGCCAAGTCCCCCTCATTCAACTTTCCGGCGGTGGCGGTGGGTTTGTTCGCGGTTCAGATTGTCATGATCGCCGATCATTTGGTCATTCGTCCTCTTACCGGCGGAGGGACATCGCAGTAGAATCATCTTATTGACTGAAGAGTTCTGAGGAATTGAGACATTATGGAAGACCTGACCAGTATCCCGCAGTGGACCCTCCAGCTGTTCGGCATGAACCTCGTGTTCAACCGGGACACGCTGATCATGACCTGGATCGTCATGGCGATTTTGATCCTCTTCGGTTTTCTCGCGACGCGCAAAAAGGGCATCCTGCCCAATCCCTTTCAGGTCGTGGCGGAGCTTTTCGTCGGCGGTTTCCATGACTTGACCCGCGATGCCCTCGACGAAAAAATGGCGAAGAAATACTTCCCGCTGATCTGCAGCCTTTTTATGTTTTTGATCCTCTGCAATTGGCTGGGTGTCTTTCCCAAGCTCTCCGAGCCTACCAAGGATCTGAACACTCCTCTCAGCCTCGGGATTTTGGGCTTCGTCATCGCCCATTACTCTGGAATCAAGGCCAAAGGGTTCAAAAAGTACGCGAAAGAATACTGCGAGCCGATGTTCTTTATGGCCCCGCTCAACATCATCGGGGAAATCGCGAAGGTCGTCTCCATCTCCTTTCGTCTTTACGGGAATATCCTCGGAGGAGCGATCATCATCCTCGTCGTTTCCCACCTCATCTACAGCATTCTGCTGCCCCCGCTGCTGATCTGCTTCTTCAGCCTCTTCGTGGGGACCATTCAGGCCTTTGTGTTCACCATGCTAACCCTTGTTTACATCTCGGTACAGGTAAAATAGCTATGTTTATGGACATGGACACAGCGACGCTCATCAGGCTGGCATCCTTTGTCGGCGCCGGAATGTGCATCGGCCTCGGCGCCATCGGGGCCGCACTCGGTGAAGGGTACACGGCCGGCCTTGCGAACGAAGGACTTTCCTATCGACCCAACAAGTCGGGCGACATCTTGAAGAACATGCTGGTCGGCCAGGCGATCGCCGAATCAGCGGCTATTTTCGCCCTGGTCATTGCGATCCTGCTGCTTTTCACAGCCTCCGGCGGCGACAACCTCCTGCGCGCGGCGGCGCTCCTCGGTGCAGGCGTCTGCATGGGGTTCGGGGCCATCGGGTCGGGGATCGGCGCGGGCTTCCCCGCAGGAGAGGCCTGCAAGGGCATGGCGCGCCAGCCCGCCTTCACGAGCCGGCTGACCACCAATATGCTCATCGGCTCAGCGGTATCCCAGACACCGGCGATCTTCTCGATGGTGGTCGCGCTGATGTTGATGTTCATGAACCCGGGAAGCCTTCCCGTCATGCCGATGTGGGCCGCATACCTTGGCGCGGGGCTCAGCACCGGGCTGGCGTCCATCGGGTCGGGGATCGGCGGCGGAATGGCCGCCGGTGCGAGCTGCCAGGGCATCGCGCGCAATCCGGAGACCCTGGGCCAGGTAACCACGACCATGCTGGTGGGGCAGGCGGTTTCGCAAACGCCCGCAATCTTCGGATTGCTGGTCAGCTTCATTCTCATGTTCCGGGCCCTGCCCGAGACGGCCGCTCTGGCACCGGCGATGGCGCTTTTGGGGGCGGGCATCTCCATGGGTTTTGGCGGAATCGGTCCTGGAATCGGCAACGGGATGACGGCGGAGGGTGCCGTGGCCTGGGTCGCAAGGAACATCGAGTCGGCCGGCGATCTGACCAGAACGATGCTGGTCGGTCAGGCGGTTTCGCAATCCACGGCCATCTATGCGATGGTTGTCAGTCTGGTTCTGATATTCGTCGTTTAAGGGTTTTAGATACACTTACTTAATATTCTTTGGAGGATGTACGAAATGGCAATTGAAGGTGCGGATCTCATCAAGGCGGCAGCGTTTCTGGGTGCTGGTATAGCTATGGGACTGGGCGCGATCGGCCCCGGTGTCGGTGAGGGTTTCGCCGCCGGCAAGGCGTGCGAAGCGATCGGACGGAAGCCTGAAGAGGCTGGTTTGTTGACCAGGACGATGCTGGTCGGTCAGGCGGTTTCCGAATCGACGGGTATTTACTCCCTGGTTGTGGCGTTGCTGCTCCTCTTTGTGGTGTAGGATCTCCTACGGAGGAGACGTGCGATGATTAGTATCAATGCGACCCTGATCGCCCAAGTGGTTCATTTCCTGGTGCTGATGTACATCCTGAAGCACCTGATGATCCTGCCGATCTGGAAACTGATTAAGGCGAGGCAGGAGCACATGGAGAAGGCCCAAAACGATATATTGGAAGCCGAGCAGAAGGCCGTTGAAATGGCGGAGCGGTACATGCGGGAAGAGGAAAAAGCCATCCGCGCCGCCAGCAAAGAGCGAAACAAACTGAGGGAAGAGGCCATCAGCGAGGCTATGGTCGAGTATGACCAGGCGCAGGCAACGGTGTCGTCCATCCGGGCGAAGGTCACCGGGGAGGTGGAGCGGGAGTTGGCTGAGGCCAGGCCGTCGCTCAGGGATCACGCCGTTGCGCTCGTCGATGAGATCATCCCGAAGGTGCTCGGCAGGAGGATAGAAGCTTGAACGTGTTCAGCAGGAGATCGATCTTTTTCATCTGCCTCGGCGCAGGTGTCTTGTTGACCGTTTCCCTGGCGGAGGCCGCCGAGATCAGCAGCGGCCGGAAGCTCTGGGACAATGTCATGCTGTGGGTCAATTTCGGCATCCTGGTCTTTCTGTTCATCAAATTCGCCAAAAAGCCCCTGATGGATTTCCTGCGCGGTCAGAAGGACAAGATCGAGGTGAACCTGCAGGAACTCGAAGGGAAGCTCAGCGAAAAACGTGCTGCCGTGGAGGCGGAGGCCGCCAAACTTGCCGACATCGATTCCCGGATCGAAGAGATCCGGCAGCGGTTGGTCGAAATCGGGCAGCGCGAGAAGGAAGAGGTGATCCAGCAGGCGAAGGAGCAGGCCAAAAGGATGCTGGATAAGGCCGAGTTCGAGTCGAAGGCCATCGTTGCCGCTGGCAAGAAGCAGTTGAATGCGGAGCTTGCGGAAATGGCGGTCGAACTGGTTCAAGAGCGCATCATAAAGGCGTTTTCAAGCGAGGACCAGGAGCGGTTGGTTGAGGATTTTGTGCAAGGGCTCAAAGGTCAGAGGAAATACGTCCGAGCGCTCATTTGATTTCGGAAAGGTGTGACCTTTCCGGGTTTTCCTATGAACTAAAAAAGGCACCCCTCGGGGGCGCCTTTTTTAGTGGTGAGTAAGGTTTTCGTGTAACTTACTGCCTCGGGGGATTCTCGGGCCGGGTCAGGTCGCCGGCCGGGAGTTCCGCGCGGTGAGAGGTTTTTGCATCCGGCCTGTCCACCTGACAGGCGTTCCGCATTCAGGTCGATATGCCGAATTTGGGTAAAATCACGGCCTGAAGCAAGACCCAGACCGCGACGACAGCCAGCAGCAGCCAAAGACTCATCGTTTTTCCCCCTTTTTGAGACGGTTCGTTCAAGGGCAGCTTCCTCAGGACATCATCGTTTCAGCAAGCGCTTTCTGAAAAAGGCCGCAACGGCATCCCGCCATAGCGGGAATGGCCCGGAAATGCCCTTCGCCCGGGGTCGGTTTCAGCCGTGACCGGGAAGGTTGTCGCATGGAGCGTTCTCCTTGGAAAAAGAGTCAGGCCTGGATCGCACACGGCGATCGGCGATCAGGACGCTCAAGAAAAACCATGGGAGCTGCATCCGCCCTGAATGGAGCCAGTATCACCCGATGCGAAGCCATTGCCGGTCGAAAAGCTGGAAAAAGACGACATCAGGCGCTCGGAGTCCGGGTGGCCGCATTTGGGACAAGTCGTCTTTTGAGTGTCGTCGCCTTTCAGACAGAGCCGCTCAAAAACGGTGTTGCACGCTTTACACTTGAATTCATAAATGGGCATCTTCAAATCCTCCTGATTGCCTTCTTTAACTTTACTAGAGCCGGATCTTGGAAAAAGGTTACAGGCCTATCCTGTTTTTCTGACGGATTGCGCTCCCCGAAACAATACGCCTGATTTCAAAATATGCAAGAGAAAGCGGCCTGCCGCCCGAGCTGATCCTGATCGAGCAGGCGGCGGATGATCCTCAGCGGATCGATTTCCTTGAGTTGAAGGGCCTTACGGCCGTATTTCATATTGGCCTCGATTACATGCCACCTTCCTCCGCAGTGGATGAGGTCAAGGCCGACATCGTCGAACCGGCATTTGATGGCGGCATCGCGTGCGATCCGCACCGCCTCCTCCGGCACGTCATCAAAGACGATGGTCCCTCCCTGCGCCAGATTCGCGCGGAAATCGCCGGATCCTTTGACGCGCCAGTAGGCGAGCACAGGTTCGTAGTTGATCAACACCACGCGCAGGTCACGGGTGTGGGGCAGGTACTCCTGGATGTAGGCGACTGGTGTCCGAGCGAGGTAGGCAGCGAGCGCCGCGGAGTCGCCGATGAAAAAGACCCCTCTTCCACGGGCGGACCGGCGCGGGATCTTGCCGATGAAGGGATACTCGAAATCATGCGTGATCAGAGAGTGATGGCGATGGTAATAAAAACGTGTCTTCGGGTGCGGAAGGTCGAAGAGATTGAAAAGGGTGGTCTGTTTGATCTTCTCGTCCGCATAGAGATGCGTCTCCAGACTCGGGAAGATGCGTTTGTCCATGGTTGAAAAGAATTCGGCGTAGTTCTGCGTGGGGTACAAAATGATGGATGCCTCGCGGATGAGCCGCCGCTCTTCGTGGGTGTAATCGTGAAAATTGGGCTTGAGACCCAAGGTGCGTACGCCTTCGACCCCTTTGAGGCGGCTGCCGATCGCGATGTGGGGCCGGTCTCCACTCCTCATCTGGGGGAGCCTTTCACCCAACCGGCAACACGCTGGCCCATTCGGTCTGCGCGCGCCAGTATATCGGGGAGGTCCATCGTCAGAAGGCGGCGATCTTCCATGACCATTCGTCCGTCGATGATGACATGGCGGACATCCTGCCCGCGCGCCGCATAGACAAGATGCGAACAGGGGTTGTACATGGGCGTCAGATGGGGCTGACGGGTGTCGATCAGGATCACGTCCGCTTTTTTCCCCGGTTCGAGGGAGCCGGTCTGTCGGTCCAGACCGAGCGCAGCAGCTCCCTGGATCGTGGCCATACGCAGGACGGTCTCGGCATCCATGACCGTCGGATCCTGTTGAATGACCTTGTGCAGTTTGGCTGCTGTATCCATTTCCTGGATCATATCGAGATCATTATTCGAGGCGCACCCGTCGGTGCCGAGTGCAACGGTCAGGCCCATCTCCAGCATGCGCGGCACCGGTGCGATTCCCGAAGCGAGTTTCATGTTGCTCTCGGGGTTGTGAACGATCCTCACTCCGGCTCCAGCCATCGCTCCCAGATCCGCCTCACCGACGTGAACCGCGTGGGCGGCGATGAGATGTCCGCCCAACAGGCCGAGGGACTCGAGATAGCCAACGGGGCTCAATCCGAATCGGCGTTCGATCTCCGCGCACTCGCTCTGAGTTTCCGCAACGTGGGTGATCAGGGGAATCCCATGGCGGAGAGCCAGTTCGTTCGCCTTTTTCAGCAAATCAGCGCTGCAGGTATACAAGGAGTGCGGTTCGACGGCAACATGGATCAGCGGGTCCCCGCGCCAGCGCTCAATGAATTCTTCGGTGTAGGCAAGGGCGTTTTCCACCGAACCGTAGCTGGGAGAATGAAAATCATAGAGCACTTCTCCGACGAGACAGCGCATCCCCGCCATTTTGGCTGCCTCCGCGACGGCGTCCTCGAAGAGGTACATGTCGGAAAAGGTGGTCGTACCGGATCTGATCATCTCTGCGCAGGCCAGAAGCGCGCCCGTGTGAACAAACTCGGCATCCATCCGGCGCTCGACGGGAAAGATGTAATTTTCGAGCCATTCCATCAAGGGGAGGTCGTCGGCCAACCCCCGGAAGAGTGTCATCGCGGCGTGGGTATGTCCGTTCACGAGGCCCGGAAGCACCAGAAAGCCACTGCCGTCTATCGTCTTGGCAGCGGTTGCATCTTCGGGGGCGCATTCATCCAGGTAGGCGATGCTGTCCCCGCTGATTCCCAGCCACCCATGGGGAATCAGGTTCTTGTGCGCATTGCAGGTGAGAATGACCGCGTTTTCGATCAAAATATCAAAAGGCATTAGAAAGGACCCTCCTCCGTCAAGTTCATGATCCGCCCCCAGAGACGCGCCAGCCTGGGGCTGGCCTGATTCGCGCGGGTGATGACGTCGTCGAGGCTGATTTCCTCCATGAGGTCAGGGCGGTTGACATTGGCTATGACAGCGATCGCAAGGACTTTCAGTCCACAATGCACCGCTGCGATGGTTTCCATTACTGTGGACATCCCGACGGCGTCGCCTCCAATGAGTCTCAAATAGCGGGTTTCGGAGGGCGTCTCGAGATGCGGCCCGTGGACGGCCGCATACACCCCTTTCTGAAGCTCCATCCTTTCCTCGAGGGCGGCCGCCGAAGCGAGCCGCTGGAGATCCGGGGCGTAGGCTTTCGTCAGATCCGGAAACCTGGGACCGAGCGTCTCGAGGTTGGGCCCCGTGAGAGGGGACTTTCCCGTCAAATTGATATGGTCGGTGATCAGCATGAGATCCCCGGGGTTGAAGCGGGGGTTGAGGCCGCCCGCGGCGCTCGATATGAAAAGGTGCGTTACGCCCAGCAACCGCATGACGCGGATCGGGAGGGCAATCTCTGCAGCCGAGTAGCCTTCGTAGAGATGGAAACGGCCTTCGAGGGCGATCAGCCGTTTGCCGGCGAATGTTCCGACGGCCAGCGTTCCACGGTGGCCGTCGGTGGTCGAGACTGGAAAATGCGGGATCGCCGCATAAGGAATGCGGGCGTCCACCTCCAGGGCTTCCGTTACCGCATTGAGCCCCGTTCCCGTGATCATCGCAACGCGCGGCGTCCGTCCGATCTCTTGTGCCAGAAAACGGTGCGCCGATTCTAATTTCTTCTCCATCCAGGGGCTCCTTTTCAGGTGAAATGCCGAGGCAAGCCGGGTTTTCATTCGGAACCGGTTTTTTTTCCCCAATCTAGGCGTCAACCTGCACGGATGCCCGTGCTGCGGCCTGTACAGGTCGCCTTTTTAATGAGGCTTGATTTTCTTGCTAGCCGCCAAACCGGGATCCGCCGCGAAGCGGCGAGATAAAGCGCGCGGAGCGTACGGAGAAAGCCCTCATTTACAGACTATGGACAAATTGCGAATTATAGCATTTTCAAAAACATCGCTCCAGTGGAACCCGCGTCTGCGCGAAAATCCTTCGATTTCTCTCCCTTCGTATTGGAGGCGCAGGGGCGAGGAGTGCCAAAACGGGTTGACATCCTGGAAGCCCGCCAATAAAATTCCTAGTTATCCCCAATTTTGGAGGTTATTTCTATGGCTACGGAAATCCTGAGGCCTTTCCGGCTGAACGATTTTAGTCGAGGGATCGGGATATGCTTTCTGCTTCTGGCTTTGATCCCGGTCTTCTTTCAGCCTGTTCCCCAAAGCACGCCCCATTTTTCCAAACAGATCGACCATTGGTGTCTGGCCTTCACACCCGAGGCATTCTTCAGAGAAGAGGCGGCAGGTCAAGAGGATGCCGAGGTCCGGAAGGAGGCCGAGGCGCGGAAGGAGGCGGTGAAAGCAAAGACGGAACAGCTCGCCTATGCGAAGGGCAAACCGGTCGGCGCACACCTCAAGCCGCTAATTCGCTCGGCAGCGGAGCGCTACGAGGTCGATCCCGTGCTTATCAAGGCCGTCATCATGGCCGAATCGGGTTACAACCCAAAGGCAGTCTCCCCGAGAGGCGCCAAGGGTTTGATGCAGTTGATGCCTGAGACCGCTGAATCGCTGGGCGTAAAGGACATCTACAATCCGGCCCACAACATCGATGGCGGTGTTCGGTATCTGAAGAAACTCCTCGACCGGTTCAAAGGCAATGTAACGCTTGCGCTGGCCGCTTATAACGCCGGCCTGGGCGCCGTGCTGGAACATCGAGGGGTCCCGCCCTTCAAGGCCACCCAGGCTTATGTGGAGAAGGTATTCGGGTATTATCAGTATTACCGCCAGCGCCATCTTGAACAAGTGGAGGTTGGCCTGAATTCCGAGAACGCTTGAAGCGAGCCGGTCCTGAGTCCACTTAGGGCTGAGGCTGCCGGCCCTGTCCCGGGGGAGGGCGTTCCCAGCCGGGTTTTCCGCTGGGCCGGCGAGAAGGCTTTTCCCCTCTGATTTATTCGCCCCCCAAGCCGGTGTTTTCAGAACAGACCGGGCGGGGGGTCCTTTTTTTGTATGGCGGTGGGGTTCTGGCCTCAGATCCGTATTTCTGGCTTGACCATCGTGCCTTGGCTCATATAAAACTGCACCAAAACTCATTGACAAGGGGATCTTCCATGCAACCCAGCCTTAATGGAGGGCAGGCCGGCCTGATCGAACAGGTGATCGCTCCGGGGCTTTGCGTCGGCTGCGGAGCCTGCGTCGGCCTTTGCCCATATCAGGAGTACAAGGACGGGCGGATCGTAGTCATCGACCGCTGCCACGCCGAGAACAGCCGGTGTTATCTGATCTGCCCGCAGTGCGCCGGGGGGACGGAAAAGCCCGGGGGCGTTCAAGAGGAAATCTCCGTTCCTGATGGAATCGGGCCCTGCCTGGAGATCCACATGGCTAGGGGTACGGACGACGAGATCACCGCCGGAGGCCAGTATGGCGGCATGGTCTCCTCGCTCCTCGTCCGGTCTCTGGAAAGCGGAGTCGTGGACAATGTCGTACTCACCACGAAGGGGGGATCCGAGGCGCCGGCCGGGACCCTGGCCCGGAGCCGCGAAGAGATTCTTGCGTGTGCGGGCTCCCGCTACAATTCAGCAGGAACACTCGCGGCAATGAACCGTGCTTACGGGAATGGGGTCACCCGGATGGCCGTGGTCGGGCTTCCCTGCCAGATGATCGCCCTCGAGCGGTTGGCGAAGATGCAGCCTGACGGCGCCGAAAGGAGCCGTGCCGTCGAGCTCAAACTGGGGCTTTTCTGTACGTGGGCACTCGATTATCGCAGCCTCCGCCATTTTCTGAAAAGCGAGGGGATCGATGCTCCCGCCCGCAAATACGATATCCCGCCGCCGCCGGCGGCTCGTTTCGACGTCGACACCTTGCAGGGGATGAGACATTTTCCTTTGGATGAAATTCGGCCTGCCATCCAGAAGGGATGCCGGATCTGCCGGGATATGACCGCAGAATACGCGGACATCTCAATAGGGGCGGCTGAGGGATACCCGGGCTGGAATACGGTCCTGGTCCGGACGGAAACCGGGCGAAGGCTTTTCGCGGATTCGTGTGCGGCCAACCTCGTTGAGGTTCGCCCTTTACCGGAGGCCAACCTCGAGCACCTTGCAGAAGCGGCCCGAAACAAGCGCCGGAGAGGGGAAGAGGCCCTTTCCGAGATCCGGGGAGGTCGATCATGAACCGCATTACAGCATTTCAACCCGGCGAAACGGCGCTCCTTCAGGGAAACGAGGCCATTGCACGCGGGGTGTTGGAGGGAGGCGCGGTCTTCTGCGCGGCTTATCCCGGAAACCCCTCTTCGGAGATACTCGAAACCTTGGCCGAGTGCAGCAAGGACCTGCCGATGTACGTCGAGTGGTCGACCAACGAGAAGGTCGCCCTCGAAGCGGCTACGGCCGCCTCGTTCGCGGGATGCCGTGCCATGGTCAGCATGAAGCAGAACGGCGTGAACGTCGCCTCCGACTTCCTGACCAACCTGACGCTGTCCGGCACCAAAGCGGGCATCGTTTTGATTTCCTGCGACGACCCTTCCGGCATTTCCAGCACAAACGAAGAGGATGCGCGCCTGTTCGCCCGCATGACCGACATTCCCCTCCTCGAGCCCGCAACGCCGCAGGAGGCCTTGGAGATGACTCGCTGGGCCTTCGAACTCTCGGAGAAGATTTCGAATGTGGTCATGCTCAGGAGCGTCTCGAGGCTCTCCCACACACGTTCGTGTGTGCAGGTGGGGGCGCTTCCTTCTCTCGACACGCGCCCTTGGTTCGACCCCGGCCAGGCATTCCACACCTTCCCGGTGGTTGCCAAGCACGCGGGGCGCCACCGGAAGCTGGAGGAGGCGGCGCGACTCTTCGAAAGTTCCCCTTTCAACGCCTATGAAGGCCCCGAAAACCCCGAACTCCTAGTCATCTCTTCAGGCTGCGCCTGGAGCTACGCCTCGGAGGCAAGGGACCTCCTCGGCCTCGGGGAAAGAGTTGCAGTCCTCAAGCTGGGCACGACATGGCCGCTCCCGGCCGAGTTCATCGCGCGTCAGCTCGAACGCTCGAAGCGCATCCTTTTTGCCGAAGACATCGACCCGTTCGTGGAGGACTCCGTAAAGGCGCTTGCCGCGGATCTGGGCTCGCGGATCGGCGTGCGGGAGTTTTTCGGCAAGACCTCGGGGCACATTCCGGCATGCGGAGAACTCACCCCGGCGCACCTCATGGACGTGCTGGGCTCCTTGTTCGAGATCGACTGGCTCGATGAGACTTACCGGCATAAGGTGGCAGCGCTGATCGGCGATTCGCTTCCGCTGCGCGAATTCGGATTCTGCCCCGGCTGTCCTCATCGAGGGTCTTATTACGCCGTCAAAAAGGCCCTTGTCTGGGACGGCCGGAACGGTTTCGTATCGGGGGACATCGGTTGTTACACGATGGGGATCTGGCCTACGGGTTTCAATCAGGTCAAATCCGTTCACGCCATGGGCTCCGGGATCGGTCTGGCCTGCGGATACGGGAAACTCACCAGCCTCGGATTCGATCAGCCTGTGGTGACAGTCTGCGGTGACTCCACCTTTTTTCACGCGGGGCTGCCCGGGCTTGTCAACGCAAAATTCAACCAGGCGGACATCCTGCTGCTCATCCTGGACAACAGCGCCACCGCCATGACGGGTTTTCAACCCCACCCCGGCACTGGAAGGACGGCCATGGGGAACCCCACCGAGCCGGTTGACGTCGAGGCCCTGTGCCGTTCGCTCGGGATCACGGTTGCCGTCGCCGACCCTTACAGGATGGAAGAGACAGCCCAGACGTTGTACGGGTTGATGCAGCAAGAAGGACCGCGCGTCCTGATTCTGAGGCGGAAATGCGCCCTGGTTCAGGGAAGGGAAGGGGGGTTCCCCTTCCGTATGCGTGTCGATCAAGAGACGTGCCTGGGGGAGGCCTGCGGCTGCAACCGCTATTGCACACGAGTCTTCCGCTGCCCGGGTCTCGTCTGGGATGAGAAGGAGCAGAAGTCGACCATCGATGAGGTGATCTGCGTGGGCTGCGGCATCTGCGCCGACATCTGCCCGCAGGGCGCCATCATTCGTGAGCGGAAATGAGACGATCCGGGGAATGGCGCATTTCGCTGCGCTCAGGAAAACCGAGGAAATCATGCTGTTGAATTTGATTATTACAGGGGTGGGCGGTCAGGGGAATGTCCTGGCCTCGCAGATTCTCGGCCGGGCCGCGGTCAAAAAGGGGCTGCAGGTGACTATTGGCGAGACCTTCGGCCTTTCCCAGCGTGGAGGGCCTGTGATGAGCCACGTGCGGGTCTCGGACGAGCGGCTTTTGAGCCCGATCATTCCCCCCAACCGTGCGGACGTAGTGGTGGGTCTCGAACCGCTCGAGACCGTCCGGATCCTGTCGGAATTCGGAAACGACGGCTGCACCTTCATTGTCAACTCGCGCCCGATCTATCCGCTGAACGTCATCGCAGGGGATGTCGCTTATCCGGATCCGGATTGGATGCATGCTACGATCGAGGCGTGCGCCCGAAGGCTTTACTGGCTGGAAGGCACACAGCAGGCGATCGAACTCGGCGGTCCGATCATGCTCAATATGGTGATGTTGGGCGCCCTCTGCGCTCTGGAGGACATGCCGATCGTGCAGCGGGACGTCGAGGCGGTCATCGGGGAGCTTTTCCCCGCATCCAAACTCGAACCCAACCGCCAAGCGCTTCAGACAGGCCGGGAGATGGTCCTCTCCTATGAAAATTGATCTTCACATCCACTCGCGCACCTGTTCCGACGGCAAAATGGAGGCGGGCGAGATCCTGCGCGAGGCCCGGCGCCGTAAAATTACGATGATCTCCATCACGGACCACGACTCGGTCGAGTGCCAGGAAAGCATCGAAGCGGCCGCAGGACAGATGGGCATGGTTTACCTGACAGGGGTGGAACTGAACATCAGCTTCTCGGACCCGGACTACCGCGGCGGGAAGACGGTTTCGCTGGATGTTCTCGGATACGGTTATGACGCCGCCGATCAGCGGCTTTTCGACAAGACGCTCCAACTGAAGGCCTTTCGCCGCAGCCGTGCAGAGAAGATCCTCGAACGGATCAATACGGAATTCACCAGGGAGGGCAGGCCACCCTTCACCCCGGCGGACATGGAAGCCATCGAGGAAACCGTCGACGGCAGCTTCGGCAGACCTCATATCGCCAATTACATGGTCAGGAAGGGGATTGTACGGAATCGGCAGGAGGCCTTCGACCGCTATCTAGTGCGGTGCGATGTGCCCAAACTGCCGCTTTTACTAGAAGAGGCGGCTGAACTCGTGCATGGAGCGGGCGGCCGGCTTGTCCTGGCGCACCCGAATGACCCCAACGGGACCTCGCTCTCAGCCTTGACGAAGGACGTGAGGGAGCAACATGAAATCATCCGCCGCAGGCTTTTGCCCTTCCTGGACGGGGTGGAGTGCTGGCACTCCCGGCATGATCCCATGACCACCGCCGCCTATCTCGCATTTGCCAGGCGTGAGGGATTGATGGTGACCGGCGGCTCGGATTGCCACCAGGACCCGGTGGTGATGGGGAACATCCCGGTGCCGCTCTACGTTGCCGACCAGTTTGGGGTGCACCTCGAAAGGGGGGTGGCATGAGCGCCATGATGGAGGATCTTCTGGAGCCCGCTGCCTTTCCGGATGAGACCCGCAGTGTAAGCCTCGTCCAGACTCACATTTCGCTCGTTTTTATCGCGGATGCCTTTGTTTACAAGGTGAAGAAACCCGTCAACTTCGGGTTTCTAGACTTTACAAGCTTAGAAAAGCGGGCCCATGCATGCCGTCAGGAAGTCCTCCTCAACCGTCGCCTGGCCCCCGAGATCTATGAAGGGGTGCTCCCGGTCGTCTTCGACGGATTCAGACACTGCGTAGGCGCCGGGCACGGAGAGGTGGTGGACTATGCGGTGAGGATGCGCCGCATCCCGGAGGAGCGCCTGATGAAGGCGGTCTTCGCGCGCGGGGAGTTGAAAGGGGAGGATGTCGAGCGTGTCGCACGGGTGCTGGCCGATTTCCACCGGACCGCCCAACGCTCTCCCGAAATCGACGCCTTCGGACGGGCAGAGGCCTTCCGCGTCAACACCGATGAGAATTTCGCCCAGGTCGAAAAATACTGCGGGACCAGCATCGACCAGCCCCTTTTCGAGGCGCTGCGGCAATGGACCGTCGCTTTTTACCGCGACCATGCGGCGCTCTTCGAAGAACGGATTGCGGCCGGCAGGATCCGCGACTGCCATGGGGATCTCCACATGGAGCACATCTGCCTGAGCGACGGGATTCCCATCTTCGACTGCATCGAGTTCAACGATCGTTTTCGCTACGGCGATACACTCGCCGACGTCGCCTTCCTGATGATGGATCTCGACTATCACGGAGGCGCGGCCTTCTCGGTCCTCTTCTGGGATGCGTACCGGAGATTCGCGCAGGAAGGGAAAGGCGAGGAACTGCTCACCTTTTACAAGGTTTACCGCGCCTTTGTGAGAGGAAAGGTCATCAGCTTCCAGTTGGACGATCCTGGAATCGAAGCCTTCGAAAAGGAGAAGGCCGTCCGGAGCGCGCGCGCTTATTTCGAACTGGCTGGCAGCTACCTCTAGCTTCCAGCCGGAAATGGTCTTTTTTGCCAATCTCGGCGTCAATCTGCACGTTTGCTTGTGCGGCGACCCGCAGGTCGCCTCCGCACAAACGCTTGATTTCCTTGATATTGGCAAAAAATCCTCATTTCCGGATAGACGCCATTTTTAAGCTTTCGGCCGGAAGTGGTCTTTTTTGCCAATCTCGGCGTCAATCTGCACGTTTGCTTGTGCGGCGACCCGCAGGTCGCCTCCGCGCAAACGCTTGATTTCCTCGGTATTGGAAGAACCGGGATTGCCTGCTTCACCAGGTCCCGGGGTGCCAGGCCGGTGGTTGCAAGCGTCCATTCATTTTTGAGGTGAATCGAATATGCGTGAACCCTTTGTCCCTTTCATGCAGAATAATCTGGAGGCGCGCAGCGTCCTGATCGCCTGCGGGCTTCCTGCAAGCTACAAGACCGAGACGACCGAGGTCATCGCAGACCTGCTGGGCTATACGATCTTGCGCTCCGATCTTATCCGCCTGGAGGTCTTGAAGAACGAAGACATCTTTGACGAGAAGGTCGCAGCGAACTTTCAGAAGCGGACCCTTGTCTATGACGAGATGTTCCGGCGCGCTCACGAACTGGCTTCGCAGGGACAGGGGATCATTCTGGACGCAACCTTCGTCACCCAGTCGCTCAGAAGGCGGGCTGCTGAAGTGGCCGCCGCGGCCGGCATGGGGCTGGTCATCCAACAGACCCAGTGCCCGCGCGAGGTGTCGTTGAGGCGGATCTCCAAACGGACCAAGGAAAACTACGAATCCAACGCGTTGACCGAGCAGGCCTACGACAACAATGTGAAGAAATTCGAGCCGGTCGACCTCGACGACCTGCTGGGGATCCATCCATCGACCCCGTTCATGCACCTGCTGGTGGACACGACATCCGATCTCACCGAGGAATGGCTGGTGATAGACCGTCAAAGGAGGCCATGAACGAGCGGATCGAGCTGCAAAGACGACGGATCGCCGCGGCGCGGGGGGATATCCCTGCGGATCTCGTCCTTCGAGGCGGCTCGGTCGTCAACGTCTTTTCGGGCGGGGTCGATGTCCGTGATCTTGCGGTCAAAGACGGTGTAATCGTCGGGCTGGGGGAAGGTCTGCGGGGGGTGGAGGAGCGCGATGTCTCCGGGGATTTTCTCCTTCCGGGGTTCATCGAAGGGCACCTGCATGTGGAGAGCAGCATGATGATGCCCCGCTCGCTCGCAGCGGCCCTCATCCCGAACGGCACTACGGCTCTCGTCTCCGATCCGCACGAGATCGCGAACGTGCTCGGCATGGATGGCATCCGCCTGATGCTGGAAGACAGCAGCTGTGGCATTCCTTTCGATTTCTTCTTCATGGCGCCTTCATGCGTGCCTGCGACGCACATGGAAACATCCGGGGCGGCGCTCCACCCAGGGGATCTCGCCCCCCTTCTGTATGAACCCAGGGTCCTCGGCCTCGCGGAGATGATGAACTTCCCCGGGGTCCTCGCCGGAGACGAAGAGGTCCTCCAGAAGATCGATCTCTTCCGCAATCGCGTCGTTGACGGGCACAGCCCCGGCTTGACCGGAAGGGATCTGCAGGCCTACCTCACGGCCGGGATCGGCTCGGACCATGAGAGCTTCGCGCTCGCCGAGGGCCGCGAGAAAGTGGAAGCAGGCATGATGCTGATGATCCGGGAAGGGACGAGCGCCCGGAATCTGGGGGCGCTGCTGCCGCTCGTCAACCAGACGAACTGGAACCGGTTCTGTCTCGTGCACGATGATCTGCACGCCGAGGAACTTGCGGAGCGCGGGCATCTCGATTACCTGCTGAGGAAGGCTGTGGGTCTGGGCCTTGATCCAGTCACGGCCGTCCGCCTCGTGACCATCAACCCCGCCCAATATTTCGGTTTGCGCAGCAGGGGGGCGCTCGCGCCGGGGTATCGGGCGGATATCGTCGTCGCAGACGACCTCGAGCGGTTCGAGATCAAGGCGGTGTTCAAGGACGGAAGCCTCGTGGCGGAGGGGGGGCGCCTGACGGCGCACTGGCCCGCGTCCGGTCCACCCGGGAGGCCGGAGCGGCCGAGTCCTCTCCGGATGGCGCCTTTCACACCCGATCGGCTGGCCATCGCACATGCCGGCGGCGACGCCCGCGTGATCGAGTTGGTTCCAGGGGAACTGATCACCCGGGCCCTTCTCAGCCCTGTTCCGGCCGCGCAAGGCAGGGTGCAGACCGACGTCGCCAATGATACCCTGAAGCTCTGCGTATTCGAGCGGCACAGGGAGAGCGGAAGGATCGGGCTCGGACTGGTCCGTGGCTTCGGCCTCAAGCAGGGTGCGTTGGCATCCTCCGTGGCTCACGATTCCCACAACGTGATCGCTGTCGGCGTTGACGATGCCTCGATCCACTGTGCGGTCACGCGCCTGCGGGAGATCGGCGGCGGCCTGGCGGCGGCCGTCGGAGACCGCGTCCTCGCAGAGCTGCCGCTGGAGGTAGCGGGGCTGATGACCCGTGCACCATTTGAAGGACTCGTACAAAAGATCAGGGCGGTCAAAGAGGCTGCATCCGAGCTGGGCGCAGCGGTCTCGGAACCCTTCATGGCGCTGTCTTTTCTTGCGCTGCCCGTCATTCCGGAACTCAAGCTGACGGATCGGGGGCTCGTCGACGTGAACCGCTTCGCCATTGTGCCGATTTTCCCGGCGCAGGAGCAGGAAAAGGCCGCCGACACCCCTGCGAGCGGAGCCGATGAACGATAATCTGCAGACCCTGACGAAACCGGGATCCTCGGTTGGCATTATTTTTAAACACCACCATGAACCGGCGCGGCAGGCGGCGAGGGAGCTCGAAGAATGGTTCCGGAACCGCCGCATCCAGGTCTACACCGAAGAGATGGTTGCGGTGGGCTCCCGCTACCACCCGGAGGAGGAAACGACCTCGATACCCAAAACGGTCGACTGGGTGGTGGTCCTTGGCGGCGATGGGACGCTGCTGGGTGCAGCCAGGCGGGTGGGACGCTACGGCGTTCCCCTCCTTGGAATCAATCTCGGTGGACTGGGCTTCCTCACCGCGACCCCGCTCCGCGACCTTTACACCGTCATCGACCTGATGGTCGCCGGCCGCCTGGAGGTGGAAAGGCGCTCCATGCTTGAAACACGCGTGCATCGCGGGGGCGGGGAGGTTTGCCGTTTCCAGGTCCTGAACGATGTCGTCATCAACAAGGGGGCGCTGGCGCGGATCATCGATCTCGATGTCCGGATCAACGACGCTCCGCTGACAACCTTTCGCGCCGACGGACTCATCATCTCCACGCCTACCGGATCGACCGCCTACAATCTATCTGCGGGGGGGCCGATTGTCTATCCCACGCTCGCCTGCTTCATCCTGGCGCCCATTTGTCCCTTCACGCTGACCAACCGCCCGATCATCGTACCTAGCCGGGATACGACGATCCACATCACGATGGGGAAGGAAAGCGAGGAACGGGTCTTGTTGACCTTCGACGGGCAGATCGGGTTTGAACTGCAGTACGGAGACAGGGTCTCCATTGCCGAAGCCGGTCAGGGGATCCGGCTGCTGTTGCCGCCCTATCACAACTACTTCAAACTCCTGCGCCGCAAGCTGATGTGGGGCGGCGCCACCTACAATGGAAAAAGAGACAACTAGACGCATTTTCCGGGTCGAACGCCGTGAAATCAGCTATATCCGCTACACGCTCGAATCCTACGACGGAATGGCAGCTGTGACGACCCTCGACCCCCGGGAGGCGCTGATCTCGGTCAGCGTCGCCCCCGGCTGCGAGAGCGAGTTCGCTGGCCTGCTCACATCACTCACCATGAAAGAAGGGCTTTTGATCGAAGAACTGGATGCACTGAAAACATCCACTGCAATGGGGGAGGGTCGGCCAGGGGAGCTCATCGCCCGATCCAGTGCTGCCGCCAGCGGAAAGGGCGGCTTCCACATCATTACCATGGGCTGCCAGATGAACGTCTACGATTCCGATACGGCCGCCCGCATGCTGATCAGAGCGGGGTGGGAGCCTGTTGCCGACCCGCGGGACGCTCGACTGGTCCTGATCAATACCTGTTCCGTGCGTGAGAAGCCGGAGCACAAGGCCGTCAGTATGTTGGGCCGGATGGCCTCCCTGAAGTGCCGGCGCCCCGAGATGATCCTCGGGATGATGGGATGCTTCGCTCAGCAAAAGGGGGCTGCGCTCCTGAAGCGCTTCCCGGGCTTGAATCTGGTCATGGGTCCCCGCGCCCTTGGCTCTTTCCCCGAGCTTCTGGCGCGGATCGAAAAAGGAGCGGCGGAGCCGCTGCTTGCGCTCGACACAGCCGATTTCCCGTTCGATTGCGAGCGGGGGGACGATTTTTTCAAGGGGCGGGTCACCGGCTTCATCGCCGTCATGCAGGGATGCGACAACTTCTGCAGTTATTGCATCGTCCCGTATGTGCGTGGCCGGGAGCGCTCGCGCGGCCCGGCCGACATCCTCTCCGAGGCCGACGCGCTGCTGGCCGAGGGCGTCAAAGAGCTGACCCTTTTGGGGCAGAATGTGAATTCCTACCGCTGGGAAGACGGCAGCATCCGGCGATTCCCCGATCTCCTGCGCGCGGTGGCGGAGCGGGAGGGGCTGCTGCGCCTGCGGTTCACCACATCCCACCCGAAGGACCTCTCGGACGAGTTGATCGCCTGCTTCGCCGAGCTTCCGGCACTCTGCCCGCATATTCACCTGCCGTTTCAGGCGGGAAGCGATCGTGTGCTCAAGCGCATGGGACGCCGCTATTCACGGGAAGATTACCTGCGTCTGGTGGAAAAGCTGCGCCGGGCGCAGCCGGCCATCGCCCTGACCAGCGATGTCATGGTCGGCTTCCCCGGCGAGACGGAAGAGGATTTCGCCCAGACGCTCGATCTGATCGAACGGATCGAGTTCGACAATCTGTACTCCTTTAAATACAGCGACAGACCGGGCACAGCTGCGGCGGGCATGGACCGGAAGATCCCCGAAGAAGAGAAGGCGGCGAGGCTCGAGACCCTGCAGCGGATTCAGGAAACGATTACGCAGAGACGGAACCAGACTTTGGTAGGCTCCACCGTCGAAGTCCTCGTCGAGGGTGAAAGCCGCCGGGGGCGGCAGTTTTCCGGACGTTCAGGCTGCAATAGAGTTGTTAATTTCAAATATAATAAAAACTGCTTAGGTAAGATTATTAATGTTATAGTTAAAGAATCGTTTATCCATTCCTTACGCGGTGAACCCATTGAATGAGAAAAGGACGCTTTTTCTATCCGCTATTTGAATCATGCGCCAAAGGCGGAAATAGGCAAACAGGCTCCCAACAGCAAGCCCAAGGGCTACGCTGGGGCACATGCATCGTTCTTTGCTGACGGCAAACGGATAGCATAATGAATAACATAGAAAAACAAGTTGATCTTGCAAACGAGCGCTTTCTTCTTATCGATGACAATCCGCAATTCCTGCAAGTGCTGCAGGAAGCGATTTCCCGCTGGGGCTATAGGGTGGATACATCCTCGAAACCGGTTGAAGCGCTGAGAATGATCGAAGAGGGATTGCACACCTTTCTTATCTGCGATCTTCGCATGCCGCATGTCGATGGTCTGGAATTGATCCGCGAGGCGCGCAATCTTCAGCCCCAAATTTTGTGCTTTGCCATTACGGGTTATATAGAGGAATATGCATTTATCGATGCGGTACATGCGGGTGCTACGGATTTCCTTCGCAAGCCCTTCGAACTGGCGGAGCTCAAAGCAAAGATCATGAGGGCTATCCTCGAACGGGATCGCGCCCTCGAACTGTTGAGGCTTTCGATCACGGATGTCCTGACCGGGCTTTTCAACCGGAGACACTTCTTTGCGGTTCTCGATCAGGAGATCGCACGCGCCTCCAGGCAGCAATGGCCGCTTTCCCTTATTCTTCTCGATCTCGACACATTCAAACAGTTCAACGACAGACACGGGCACATGGCGGGAGATCGTTTGCTCGAGAATGTAGGGGCTATCCTGCAAGGCTGCATCCGCCAGGACGTCGACTCGGCTTACCGCTATGGCGGGGATGAATTCGCTGTCATTCTGGTTGATGCAGATGCCCAGGTTGCCTTGCGGGTCGGGCACCGAATCGCCGAGACCATAAAGGAGCGCTGCGGCGTGAGTGCAGCCTTGGGATTTGCCGAACTGGCCGAGGGGATGAATGCGGAAACCCTCATTGCTTTGGCGGACAGCCGTCTTTACCAGGCGAAAGGGATTACGTTGCGTCCTGAGACGAGACGGAATCCCTCGTGAGTTCCGGCCTGTAAAACATGATGCGTCTGATAATGTATATTATGTAAACTTGTATCCATCGCTCGACTCGATCCGGACCGGCTCCGTTTCCTTCTTTTATCCTCTTGACATTCGGGCCGGCAGATTGTACAAATAACGATCTTATTTCTGGGAGGTTACGTGAATGGGCAGTGTGGTCAAAAAACGGCGAAAGAAGATCAGAAAACACAAATACCGTAAGCTCAAGAAAAAGATGCGGCATAAAAACAAGTAATCCCTTCCCTTCGTGGAAGGTGATCGCACATAGGAAAAAAGGCAGGCCGGGAAAAAATCCCGCCTGCCTTCCTGTTTTTTCTGGGGCTTTTTCAGGGTGTATCACCGCCGAGGTTTGACCGAGGCCGTGATCCGCCCTGGTTCGTTTGCCGGCATGGTGTGGAGCACCGGGTCCAACCCGGCGCTCCATCCGGTGTGCCGATGCCCGGCGGTTACTTCTGGCTATAGTCGTACCAGCCCGCGCCGGTCTTTCTTCCAAGCTTGCCGGCCCTGATCATGGTCTTGAGCAGATTCGGCGAAACCCACTTCGATTCCTTGTTCAGTTCTTTGTAGAAATACTCCGTCACGAAGTAAGCGATGTCGATCCCGGTCAGGTCCATCAGTTCGAACGGACCCATGGGGTAATTCAATCCGTTTTTCACGGCGATATCGACGTCGGGGATGCTGGCGATCCCCTCTTCGACGATCTTGATCGCTTCCAGCATGTGCGGGATCATGATCCGGTTGACGATGAAGCCGGGGGAATCCTTCTTGACCTCGACCGTGATCTTGCCCATCTTCTTGGCGAGGGCTGTCGTAACGGCCACGGTCTCGTCGCTGGTCGCAAAACCGCGGATGACTTCCACGAGTTTCATGAGCGGGACGGGGTTGAAAAAGTGCATGCCGCAGACCTTGTCAGGCCGCTTGGTCGCCGCGGCGATCTCGGTGAGCGACATCGACGAGGTATTCGAGGCCAGGATCGTCTCCGGCCGGCACAGTTCGTCCAGTTCCTTGAAAACGCTCTTCTTGAGGTCCAGGTCCTCGATCACCGCCTCGACGACGAAGTCCACGTCCTTGAGCTGCTTCATATCGGTGGTGCCCTTGATGCGGCCCAGCACGGCGTCCTTTTCCGCGGCCTGCATCTTGCCCTTTTCGACGCTCTTGCTCAGGAACTTCTCGATATTTTTCATGCCGCGCTCGACAAAAGAATCCTGGACATCGCGCAGGACCACATCGCAGCCGATCAATGCCGCGGTCTGTGCAATGCCGTTGCCCATCGTTCCGGCTCCAATCACGCCGATTTTTTTAATCTCCATAGTCCTTGTCATCCTCCTTCTTGACTTCGAATGGGTTTTACACGCATGAAGGCGGCGCTCCGCCCTCTGCATTCACGTTTTCCGGCCGGAAATCCCCGGCCGTGCTGTTTCCGGCCGCCTCCATCCCCGCCTGATGACCGCAGCCCGTTCCTTTTCATTTGCAGGGGGGCGGAAACCCGTCATCCCCTTCTGAAAACCGCCGGGCGGGCTTCCGCTCGGGCAGTTCCGCCGCAGTATGGAGGCATCAGCCTCGATCTCAGGCCTGCTCGACCCGCTTCACCTCGGGCACGTTGTGTCTGAGGATCTTTTCAATCCCCATCTTGAGAGTCATCTGGGACATGGGGCATCCGCCGCAGGCGCCCATCAACTGCACCTTCACGACTCCGTCCTCAGTCACATCCACCAGTTGGACATCCCCGCCGTCGGCCTGAAGCGACGGGCGAACCTTCTCCAGGGCCTTTTGAACCTTCTCCTTAAGTGTCTCCATAATAGGCCTCCCTCCCCTTGGCATTAAAAACTGGTTCATAACACAAATTCAGCTTCTAGACCAACCAAAAAAGCGCTTTACCCGGCTGTCCAGAAAGGCTTTCAGGCCCGCTGAATCACCGGGGGACCAACCGAAAGACTCGCGCCAGACCGTATCCGATTCCATGCAGAGGTACAGGCCGAGATCCGGATGCCAACTGCCCAGAAGCTCTGCCATCCGGGCGTACAGCCCAACCCGGATCGGCCTGAAAAGCCGCATCTTGCCGTCGAGCCCGGACACGAACTCACCGTCGAGGACACAGGTCCCGGGGTGCCGCCGGAGGATGATCGGCTTGAGCTGCGGCATGCACCGCATACTGCCGAGGCTGATCCAGATGATCCCCTTCGGGTCGATGTACCGGTCCATGAGCTCGACGGTCTGTGCGTAGCCCTCCTCCCAGCCGGGGTGTTCGACCATCGGATCGAAGTGGAAGCCGAGGGTGAACCCTGCCTGCTGACACCGGCGCGCCGCCTCGAGGCGGCGTGTCAGAGTGGCGGCGCGCTTCTCTTCGCGCGCCGCGATATACGGAGCATTGAGCGACCACGAGACGATGATCCGTTCCCGGACATCGGAGTCCAAAAGGCCCTCGATCTTGTCTGTCTTGGTCTTCAGCTCGAGGATGGCGTTCGGGCGGCAGGCAAAAAGGGGCGGCAGGGTCCGAGACCAGCCGGTCAGCGGGTCGAGGGCCAGGCTGTCGGTGAACTCGCCTGTTCCCACCCGGAAGATCTCGTCGGGATGGGCGTCGATTTCCGCCAGCACCGCTGCGAGATTCTCCTCCAGGTTGCTGAAGACGCGCAGGTTGGGCGCGTTGAAGTAGGCCTGAAGGATGCAGTAGCTGCAGTCGAGCGGGCAGTTCGTCCCGACATGGAGGATTCGGTAGCCGCAGCAGATGTAATGGCTGGTGCCGGGGCAGGGTCTCAGGAAAACCCCCTTGTTCCTGAGGATATGGAGCACGTCCTTGCCCAGATCGTCGATGGCACCCTTTGCCGGACGCCCGCCGGTCAGTGCGGCGAGCCGCTCCATGATCCCTGCCGCAAGGGGATCTGCGGCGGATTTCTCTTCGACGATCGTCTTGCGGATGGGGTACAGGCTCATAGCATCTCCTTCCAGGAGGGGAGCCGCAGTTCCTCCAGCCGCTCGATTCCCTGGATATCCCGGAGCATTTTGAGCAGTTCGCGCCCGTTTTTGAACACGAGTTCGAGGCGCAGGACCTCTTCCTCGAAAAACGGCGGGGTTTGAAGACGCGCCCCTTTCGGGAGGGGCAGCCTGGCGATCTTCCGATGGAAAGCATGGGCAGCAGCCGCAAACCTCGGACTGCGCCTCTCCTTGAGATAGGCAAGCGCAGCCTTTCCACGCTGAGGGCCGTTCAAGGAGGTGTCCTGGAGGACCCCTCCAAGGGCCTTCATTCCAAGAAGATCCCCTATCTCGATAGATTCTATCCGCATTATATCATATATAATATCAATTAATTGTATTTGATTATTAAAGCTAAGGTTTAGCATCGTGATGAGGTCGTGGATCGCCGAACGCTCCTCAGCACTGCGGTCGAGCAGGGCTCGAGCAGCATGAACGGAGAGGGCGCCGCTCGCGAGCGAATCCTTCAAGGGCGGCTCCAGCGCCGAGGCCATCGCGATATAGGATTCAACGGTGTCCGTGCGTGGGGGAAGCCCCAAAAGAGGCGCATAGGTCCGGCGCAGGTCCTCGATCGGCCGATGCAAGGCGAGGCGCGCGAGGGCCATCCCCGCCTCGACCGGGTTGAAGCCCCGCGTGCCAAGGTTGTCGTAAAGGCTGGTCAACAGCCAATCGATCGTGCTCCGTTTCTCCGGCTGCGCAACCCGGCAGACGATCGAGGAAAGGCGCAGGCGGCGCGCGGCCGCGATCCGCCTGAATCCGCAGACGATCGGCCACGGCCGGGATGGCGATTCCAGGACCAGCGGCGGCTGGATCATGCCAACGGCTTCGATCGAGCGGACGAGCGTGTCGGTCGAAAACCCGTAGCTCAAGGTGAAGGGGCCCGGGTCAGGGTCGAAGCGGCTGAGCGGTTCCTCACGGATGTCATAGTTCATCTTTTTCTGTTCAGATGCTTTCTCCAGATGCCTTCCTTGCATCCCTTCCCTCTTTTTTAAGATCAAATGGTTTGCGTTTCTATTAAAGCCAGCGTATGATCCGGTGCGTATGCAGATTGCTCGGAGAGAAGCCTTCGCGGCGATCCGCCCCCCGTACCGACCACCCGAACCGCACTTCTGTTTGAACAGAGTGTGCGTGTGCTTGCGCACCGAGAACGCCTTTTTCGCCGGTAGCCTGTGTTCAGTCGGAAATGTATAACCAGTTGCCGGACCTTTGTCATCAAGAGTTCTCATCCGGAAAGGTTCCTTTCTGCCGATAGGGGCGTCGATCCGCACGTTTGCCTCAACCGTGGCCTGCAGCTCGCATCCGCGTAAGTATCTGATTTTCTTGATATTAGCAGGTCCGGGACCCGCCCCGCGCGGTGGAACTGAGCACCCGAAGGGTGTGAAAAAACCGGCCCCCCCGCAGGGGCGGAACTGAGCCCGCACAGCGTGTGAAGAAACCGGGAACCCGCCGCGAAGCGGTGGGACCGAGCACCCGAAGGGTGTGAAGAAAAGCCCTCATTCCCGGATTGCAACGCGGGTTGCATCGGGTAATCATTCCGCGATAGGCGCAAAATTGTACTCATCTGCGAACGTGTTTATCAAGCATGGAAACATTTCCAATCGTCCATTGACGGAACCCGTTTCGGGGAGAAGGAGGAATTTCGATGAAGGGGATGAAAGGCTCTGCTGTGTGGTTCATGGGTTGTCTGGTTCTTGCCGCTTGTTTGATTGCCGGGTATCCTGGGCAGGCTGCCGCCGCGGATCCGCTCAAGGTGGGGGTCGTTCTTCCCCTGACCGGCAAACTCGCCAAATTCGGCGAGATAGAACAAAAGTCCTTTCTGATGGCGGCCGAGGAGATCAACGCCGGCGGCGGGATTAACGGCAGGCCGGTCCAGTTGATTATCGAGGACACCACGGGGAAGCCCGATGTCGGCCGATCCGCCATCGAAAAGCTCATCGCCAAAGACCAGGTGCTCGTGGTCGGAGGCGGCTATTCGAGTTCGGTGACCTGGGCCTCCGTCGCCGTCGCGCAGCAGCGGAAGGTCCCCTTTCTCGTGAACACCGGCTCGGCCGACAACATCACGGAGCAGGGCTGGGAATACATCTTCCGCCTCAATCCCCCAGTAAGCGAATATCCGCAGGCCCTCCACTCTTTCCTCAAGGAGACGGCGCAGGTCAAAACGGTGGTGATCCTGCACGAGAACACGCTTTTCGGCCAGTCCGGCTCGAAGGAGTTTATGGAGCAGTGCAAGAACTTCGGCCTGGAGGTTTTGATGAAGGAGGGGTACGAGGCCGGCGCGGTGGATTTCAAACCCCTACTCGTCAAGGTCAAGGCGCAGGATCCGGACCTGGTCTACATGATATCCTACGTCATGGATGCCGCCCTCCTCATGCGTCAGGCCAAGGAACTGAACCTGAATCCACGGCTCTTCGTCGGCGGGGGGGCGGGATTCACCCTTCCGGAGTTTCAGGCCAATGCCGGTGAAGCCTCCGAATTCGTCTTTTCAGCCACCCTGTGGACCCCTTCGGTACCCTACCCCGGCGCGCGCGAATATTACGAGAAGTTCCTCGACAAGCATGGAACGCCGACCGAGTATCATGGGGCCGAGGCGTATGCCGCCATGTACGTCATCGCCGATGCGCTCAAACGGGCCGAGACCCTCACGCCTGAAGGCGTTCGGGCGGCGCTGGCCGAAACAGACATGATGACCGTGTTCGGACCGGTCAAGTTCATCTCCTACGCCAAGATGACCCAGCAAAACAAGCTTCCTACCTTCCTGGTCCAATGGATCCAGGGTAGACTCGAAACCGTCTGGCCCAAAGAGGTGGCCACCGCCGAGCCTGTCTATCCGTTTCCCAGATGGGATAAGCGCTGATTCGACGTCATGACAGCGTGTTGAAAAATCCGTTGTGCGCAGGCCGCGCCTGAGACGACCCGGGGGATATTCGATGGACGTTTTTCTGCAAACGCTTGTGGCGGGTATACTCAAAGGGGGGCTTTACGGTCTGATCGGGATGGGGATGTCGCTCATCATGGGCGTCATGGGGATCATCAACCTCGCCCATGGCCAACTCATGATGGTGGCCATGTACATCACCTTCGTCTGTTTCACCTATCTCGGCCTGGACCCCTACGCAGCCCTTCTCATTACCATGCCGGCCCTCTTCCTTCTTGGCGCCCTGATCCAAAGATACGCCTTGAACCCGCTCATGGAGGTCGAATCGCTCCTCCCGGAAAACCAAGTCCTGATGACGGTCGGGATCGGCATGGTCCTGACCGAGATCGCTCGATTCATCTTTTCCTCGGACTATAAATCGGTCCAGACCGCTTACAGCAGTTCGAGTTTTTTCCTCCGGGGCATCTCCTTCAGCGTGGCGCTTACCGCCGCCTTTTTCATCGCCCTCCTCTTCACAGGCTTCATGTTCTGGTTTCTCCTCAAAACCGATCTCGGGCGCGCCATCCGCGCCACCGCTCAAGACAAGGACGCCGCCCTCCTGATGGGGGTCGACGCCAAACGCATCACCATCCTCACCTTCGGCATCGGCTCGGCGCTTGTGGCTGCGGCCGGAACCCTCCTCATGCCCATTTACTACCTGTTTCCCGACATCGGCAGCCCTTTCACCCGGAAGGCCTTCGTCATCACCATCCTCGGCGGACTGGGCTCGACGGTCGGGGCGATTTTCGGTGGTTTGACTCTCGGGCTTGCGGAGGCCTTCGGTGCCACCTACATCGGCATGGCGTTCGATGACATGATCGGCCTCCTGATCTTCATCCTGGTGTTGCTGTTTCTGCCAAGCGGCTTCAAGCGCCTGACCAAGATCTGATGACAGCCGGACCCGGAGCGAAAATCCCATGAAACGATTTGCACCACCTCTGTTGCTTGTCCTTCTGATCCTCTTCCCCATTCTCGTTCAGGACAGCTACTACCAGCACCTGATGATCCTCGTGCTGATGTGGGTGGCCATCGGCACAGGGTGGAACGTCATCGCCGGATACACGGGCCAGGTTTCATTCGGTGATGCGGCCTTTTTCGGGGCGGGCGCTTACACGGCGGGGCTCTTCGTGCACAAGCTGGGGCTTTCGGCTTGGTGGGCGATGGCCTTCGGAGGCATCGCAGCGATGGCAGTGGCCTTTCCGTTCGGCTGGATTTGCTTCCGGCTGCGAGGGGCCTACTTCGCCCTGGCCTCCCTTGCCTTGAACGAGGTCATGCGCCACATCGCGACGATCTGGGAGCCGCTGACGGGCGGCATGGTGGGTTTGCTCATCATGCAGAGCTTCGTGTCCAAGATCCCTTACTACTACATAGCGCTCGGGATGGCCGTAATCTCCGTCCTGAGTGTCCAGTTTATCATGGCCTCGAAATGGGGTTATTATTTCATCTCCATCCGTGAGGATCAGGACGCCGCCGAAAGCCTGGGGATCGACACGCACTACTACAAGATGTGCTCCCTGAACATCGCCGCGTTTCTCACCGGGACGGCTGGAGCCCTGTATATGAACTACATGGGGTTCATCGACCCGGAGGTGGTGTTCTCATTGCACGACATCTCGATCATGGCGATCCTGGTCGGAATCGTCGGCGGTGTCGGAACCCTGTACGGCCCGGTTGTGGGGGCCTTCGTCATGGTCGCCGTGCATGAGTTCTTCAGGACCGGATTCTTCGGCCTTTTTAAAGGGCTCGCTGCCCTTACCGGCTCCGCCGCCGTCGAAACCGCGGCAAAATTCATTATGGAGGCGCACGTGCTCGGTTTCGGGGTGCTGGTCGTGATCGTGATCCTGATCCTCCCGAACGGGATCGTAGGGGATTGGAGCCGGATCAAAAGAATCTTCACAGGGACGCGTCAAAGGAAGGTGCCCGGATGAATTTCTTCGAGGTCAAAAATCTGGTCAAGCTCTTCGGGGGCCTGGCAGCCGTGAAGAACATCAGCTTCGAGGTCGCCGAGGGAGAGATCTTCGGTTTGATCGGTCCAAACGGGTCCGGCAAGACGACCCTCTTCAACCTGATCAGCCATTACCACACCCCGACGAACGGAAGGGTCCTCTTCCAGGGCAGGGACATCACCGGCCTGAAGACCCATAAGATCTGCCGCCTCGGCATTGGACGCACCTTCCAGGTCGTCAAGCCCCTCAAGCGGATGACCGTCCTGGACAACGTGATCGCCGCGGCCTTCTCTCATGCGCGGACGAAACACGAGGCGCGGGAGATTGCGCTCGAGACCCTCTCTTTTTGCGGCCTGATCCACCGAAAGGACGACTTGGCGAAAGGCCTGCCGATCGGCGAACGGAAGCGTCTGGAGATCACCCGGGCGCTTGCGACGCAGCCCCGCCTCCTGCTCCTCGACGAGGCCGCCGCCGGACTGAACCCCTCCGAGCTCGAAGCGGCGATCGACCTCATCCGCAAAATCAGGGACAGGGGGGTTACACTCATTGTCGTCGAACATATCATGAAACTGATCATGACCATTTCGGACCGCATTCACGCCATCAACTTCGGACAGACCATCGCCGAAGGGACACCACATGAGGTGGCGCATCACCCTGCCGTCATCGAAGCCTATCTGGGGGAGGACTATGCTCACGGTGCAGGACATTGACGTTTTCTACGGTGATCTGCAGGTTCTGTGGGACGTCTCCTTCCACGTGAACGAAAAGGAGATCCTGGTCCTCATCGGCGCCAACGGAGCAGGCAAATCCACGGTTATCCGGACGATTTCGAGCCTCCTGAAACCCAGGAAAGGCGGGATCCGTTTCGGGGAATTGCGGCTCGATCGGCTGCCGCCGCATCAGATCATCGAGCACGGCATCGTCCACGTGCCGGAGGGCCGCCGCCTCTTCTCCGAGATGAGCGTGGAGGAAAACCTCTTTATGGGGTCGCTCTGCAGGAGGGCCAAGGCACAGCGGCACGAAACCGTCGAACATGTCTACCAGCTCTTTCCGCGCCTGTTGGAGCGGCGCAAACAGATGGCCGGAACCCTTTCGGGGGGCGAGCAGCAGATGCTCGCCATCGGCCGGGGGCTCATGGGGCTCCCCCGGCTGATGATGTTCGATGAACCGTCCCTGGGGCTTGCCCCCCTTCTGGTGCAGGAAATCCTCTCGATGATCGGCCGTATAAACGGGGAGGGTGTCACCGTCCTGCTGGTGGAGCAGAACGTCACGCAAACACTCAAGATGTGCCATAGGGCCTATGCACTCGAAAACGGGCGGGTGGTCCTGGAGGGGACGGGCAAGGCGCTCCTGGCGAATGACCATGTGCGGGAGGCTTATCTCGGCATGTGAGGCGGGCGGGTACGCTTGAGCTTGACAAAAAATCGCTGCACTTTTTATGATGCGGTTCTACCAACCCTGCAGACTTCAAGGAGAAAAGACGCATGCAAACGCTTTTTTCCCCATTCCGCATCCGTGAGCTCGAGCTCAGGAACCGGATCGTCATGCCGAGCCTGGCTTCTTTTTTGATCGAGGAAGGCGGGCACATCCCGGAACGGGCCATCGAACACTACCGCCGCAGGGCATCCGGGGGTGTTGCGATGGTGATCATGGAGGCCTGCTCGGTCGCGCCGGAGGGAGTCGTTTCGGCCCACCAGGCCCGCATCGACCACGATGGGCTGATCGAGGGCCTTTCGAAGATCGCCCGCGCTATCAAAGAGGAAGGGGCCGTGCCGGCTATACAGATCCATCATGGCGGACGCCAGACCTCTGCCAGGGTCATCGGCCGAAAGCCCCTCGCGCCTTCCCCCCTGCCCTGCCCCACCATCCGGGGGGATGTCGAACCCCTGACCACCGCGGCCATTCAGGATCTGGTCCAGCGATTCGGCCGCGCCGCCGAGCGTGCGGTCGAGGCCGGCTTCGAGCTGATCGAGCTCCATGGGGCCCATGGCTATCTCATCAACCAGTTCCTCTCCCCGTTCTCCAACATCAGGGAAGACGCCTACGGCGGGGACATCGCACGCCGTGCGCGGTTTGCCAAGGAGATCATTCTCGAACTCCGCCGGCGCATCGGGCCGGATTTTCCTCTGTCGTTCAAAATCAGTGCGCAGGAGTTCGTCCAGGGAGGGCTGGATGTCCCCGAGAGCATCGAGATCTTGAAGATCCTCGTCCCGGCCGGCCTGGACGTCATTCAGGTGTCAGCCGGAAACGACGCCACGCCCGAGTGGATCTGCCAGCCGATGTTCATGGAGCAGGCATGTCTGTCGGAAGCGGCGAGCCGCATTCGGGAGGCTATCCAGGTCCCCATCATGACGGTGGGGCGCATCAACGATCCGCAGCTTGCCGAAGACCTGCTCAACAAAGGGGTCGCCGACCTCGTCTGCATTGGAAGGGGGCTCATCGCCGACCCCGAACTGCCGCGCAAGGCCATGGAAGGGCGATTGGATGAGATCCGCCGCTGCATCGCCTGCAACACCTGCATGCAATCGATCTTCCGGCGCGGACGCGTGGAGTGTCTGGTGAATCCGACGCTCGGCAGGGAAAAGGAAATGGTCATCCGCCCTGCCGAGGTGCGAAGGAAGATCCTGGTCATCGGAGGGGGGCCGGGCGGCTTGAACCTGGCCTGGGTCGCCGCGCAGCGGGGCCACGAGGTTCATCTCTACGAAAAGGCCCCGGTCCTCGGCGGGCAGCTCCTGCTGGGAAGCGTGACGGCATACAAACGCGAACTCCTGAGCCTCATCCGTTTTCAAGAATCCCAGATCAAGCGCTTCGGGGTCATCTGCCATCTGGGCGAGGAGGCCAGCCTCGAGACCATCCGGCGCGAACAGCCTGATGCAGTCGTTCTGGCGGCCGGCTCGCGCCCCATCCGCCCGGAGGTCGAAGGGATCGACCACCCGATGGTGATTTTTCCGGCCGAAGCCCTCAACGGCGCCCGTCCCCTTGGAAAGGAGATCGTTATCGTGGGCGGAGGGCCGACGGGCTGTGAGATCGCGCTCCATTTGGCGGAAAACGACTGCCGCGTGACGATCGTCGAAAAACTGGCCGAGTTGGGAGCAGGCCTCGAGACCATGACACGGAAGATCCTTCTGCGCCAACTGAAGGCCCGCGGCGTAAAGGCGTACACCAAACACAGCCTCGTCCGCATCGGCGGCAAAGGGGCCGATATTCAGGGTGAGACAGGGGAGCCGTTTACCGTCCCGGCCAAGCGCGTGGTCGTCGCGATCGGCAATCAGCCGGACGACCGTCTTTTCAACGAGATAGCCGAAACCGGATACGAGGTCCATCAGATCGGCGACTGCAGAGAGCCGAGCAGCGCCAAGAACGCTATTTATGAGGGGGCTGTCCTGGGCCGGAGGCTTTGAGCGTTTCATAAGCCTCCTGGATCTCTTTGAAGCGCTTTTCGGCAAGGGCCTGAAACTCCTGCCCCAGGTGGCTCAGCTTGTCCGGGTGATACTGCGCGGCAAGCCTTCGATAGGCGGATCGTATTTCATCCTGCCCAGCATTGCGCTCCACCCCGAGGACCTCATACGGAGAGGGTACGCCTGCCTGCCGTCGACTGTTTTCAGACGTCCTGTCGCTGCCGGGGCCTCTTCCCGACGCACCGCCCGGTCCGTACGAACCCGCCTCCTCCGCGCCGCGGCTTTGCCACACCCGTTTTTTCCGGAGTGAAGAAACATACCACCAGATGGCCCCCAACAGGAGGATATCGTCGATCCAGCCGGGGCCTAGCAGGAAATCGGGCACCAGATCATAAGGGCAGACGGCATAGGCCGCCCCCAGGAGCCATAACAGCCATTTACTCATAGCCGGACCACTCAGGCGGCGATTCCGCCGCGGCCTTCCGCTCTGATATCCTGCATGAGGGCCTCACCGTAGGCATTCAGGAAGATTTCCAGATCCTCCTTCCAGTCCGCCATGACATGGATCCCCTGCTTTTTGAGACGCCGATTCTCGAGGATCCTGTTGACCGGCAGTTCTATGAGGGGCGTGAAACTCCCCGGCGGCCGTTCTTCCACAAGGGCTTTAAGACCGAGCAGGTTCAGGACGGCCTGTGCGTATTCCAACCGTGTACAGCAGCCCTCCGCCGTTGCATGATAGGTCCCATGGGAGTCGGAGCGCACAAGCTCACGGATCTGCACAGCCAGGCGATAACTCCAGGTCGGGGCGCCCATCTCGAGCGCAGGAACCTGGATGACGGAGCCGGGGGACTCGAGGGCCTGCCGAATGACGTTGCGCATAAAGCCGCGGCTGGTCAAATCATACACCCAGCCCGAACGTACAATAATGTAGGCGGGCACGTTTTCCTTTACCGCTATTTCGCTGTCCAGCTTACTTTTGCCGTAGGCCGAGAGAGGGTTGGGCGGGTCGTCTTCAAAATACGGCTGAGGGGTTTCTTTACGGCCGTCAAAAACGCAGTCGGACGACAGGTGAAGAAGCCTGCACTCGAAGCGCGCGCAGCCTTGTGCCAAATTCCTCGGGCCCTCGATGTTGATCTTGCGGACGAGCGTTTCATCCTGTTCGCATCCTTCCATATCGGTATAGCCGGCGCAGTTGATGACGATGTCAGGGCCGACCCTGTCCAAGGTCTCGATTACCACGTCCCATCTCGTCATATCGAGTTCCTTGCTCGGCGGAGCGACGATCTCATGATCTTCCCCAAGAATGCGGCTGCAGGCGGTGCCAAGCATTCCTGTGCTTCCAACAAGGAGTATTTTCATCATTTGATAACCTCGCAGGTTCGACAATAAGTCCTGTTTAACAGAATACTTGATTCCGGGACAAAAATCTACAAAATACTGAAGTCATTGCCATTTGCACGATGGAAGCGCCTACCGGGTCCAGGGGCGGCTCTCTTCTGACTTGCGCCTGCCCGGGGATTTCCGGTAGGCTGGTTTCCATCCGGAAAGGGTCTTTTTTGCCCATCTCGGCGTCAATCTGCACGTTTGGTTGTGCGGCCACCACTAGGTCGCCTCCGCGCAAATGCTCGATTTCCTTGATATCGGCAAAAAATTTTCATTTCCGTATTTGAAACTGGCTTGTAGCGGGAGATCATTTCCGGACGGACACTCGGCTGAGGTCTTCAATGAGGTCAATCATGAAAAAATGGCTCAGCACCCCTCAGGCGATTCTGCTGCTTCCCATGTTCATGCTGAGTGCAGCGGGCTGCGCGGCCATTGCGCTCCGAAGCACGCCTTCCCTCTGGGGGCACATGAACCGCACCATCTTCGAAGAATGCGATCCGGAGCTCGCGCGCGGGGCGCTCCCTGCACAGTTGAAGCTCCTGGAAGGGTTGCTCGGAGAGGCGCCCGGCTACGATCGGCTTCTGGATACCCTCTGCATGGGCTTTGCCGGATACGCCATGCTTTTTGTCGAAGACGAGGAGCCTGCACGCGCCGCACCGCTTTACGCCCGGGCGAGCCGATACGGTTTCAAGGGGCTGGGCTTCGAGGTGTCCCTGCCGGAAACGCCCCCTCCTCCCTTGGATAGGATGCTCCAAAGGGGCCCGTGGAACGCTGCACGAGGGGATGAATCCCTTTTCTGGGCGACTCTCGCATGGTTCAGCTGGCTCAACCTCAACCGGGACCTTCCGGACGCGCTGGTGCAGCTTCCTGTTGCACAGGATTATCTCGCTTATTTCCTCGATCGAAACCCCAGGCTGTTTCACGGAACGCCCTACCTGCTCGCTGCAATGCAGGAGGCGGCCAAACCCGCCCTGCTTGGGGGTAACCTCGATCATGCCGCGGCCCTCTTCGAAAAGGCGATGACGGCCGGAAACGGCCGCTTTTTTCTCGCCCCCTATCTGTATGCGCGCGAATATGCTGTGAAGACGCAGAATCGGGACCTCTTCACCCAGTTGCTGGAGGGGATCATCCATGACGAGCCCAAGGTTCTCGAGGATGTGTGCCTGATCAATGCTGTCGTGCAGGAAAAAGCCCGGGCGCTGCTCTCCCGCCGGCAGGAACTCTTCTTCTAGACCGGTTCAAGGGCTTGTGTCGTTCGGCTGAAAGGATTCTGTGATGAAACGGCTGGTTCTCTTTACCCTTCTTTTGTGTCTGCTGCCGTTGTCCCTTGCAACAGGCGCCGGGCAGGAATACCGCATCAAATTCGCCACGGTCGCACCGGAGGGTTCAGCCTGGCTCAAGGCCATGAACGAGCTCGACGCCGAGTTGCGGGAGCGGACCGATGGATGCCTCGGGTTCCTGATTTACGCGGGCGGGATCGCGGGGGATGAACTGGATGTCCTGAAAAAGATCCGCATCGGGCAACTGCATTGCGCCGCCTTTTCCGGGGTGGGGCTTGGGGCCGTGCTGCCTTCGGTGAGGGTCCTGGATCTCCCCATGCTCTTTCGGGATGCGGAGGATGTCGATCGGGTCAGGGCGGGGCTCACCTCTCGCTTCGCCGAGGATTTCTCGCGCGAGGGGTTCCGGTTCATCTCCTGGGCGGAGATCGGTCCGGTCCACCTGTTTTCAAAGGCGCCCATCCACACCATAGACGATCTGAAAAGGGCCCGAATTTGGGCGTGGTCGGGAGACCCCGTCGCGAATGAAACGTTCAGCGCCATGGGGCTTCACCCCATCCGGCTCTCGATCACGGATGTCTCCACCGCGCTCAACACCGGCATGATCGACACGGTTTACGCACCGCCCATGGGGGCGCTCGCGCTCCAGTGGCAAACGAGCCTCCGCTATATGTCCGCCCTCCCCCTTGCCTATGCCAATGCCGCCGTGCTGCTGTCGAATTCTTTTTTCGAGCGGTTGCCCCCCGAGTTGGCAAAAGTACTCAGCGAAACCTTTCCTCCCGCCATGGAACAGCTCACCGGCCAGATCCGCCGCCAGATCGAACAAACGACCAGGACGCTCCAGAACGCCGGCGTAGAAATGGTCGCGGCTCCCACCGGCGAGGAACTCCTCCCCTTCGAAGCCATTCACAGCCGTGTGGCTCAGAGGCTCGAAGGCAAACTCTACCCGGCTGGACTGCTCGATGAGGTCTATCGACTCCTCGGGCGCAGGCCGTCTCCCCAGGAGTGAAAGGGCGCAAGAGATGTCAAGTCGGCTTATTTCAGGCTTAGGGTGTTTTCCGTTCTTGGACGTTTGGCCAAGACAGCGAGCGGCTGAGCGGCTTTCGTGTGGAAACTTCCTTGTGCGAGGGCCGTTGAAAAATGGCCGGATAAAGGGTTTGTGACATTTTGTGGGATGTGGCCCGGCCAGGCGCCCTTTGCATTCCACTGGATGAAGTAACACGGCAGAAAGGCGTTTTCGAAGATCTCATGACCGATCTCCAACCATTGCAGGGACTCTGAATTTGAGGGTCTCATGACCGATCTTCAACCATTGCAGGGGCTCTGAGGTGGAAAATAGAGCAAAGGACACGGGACCGCCGGTCCACGCTGACAGACGCCCAGGGAAGCTCGGGCGGATCAGCGGAGCCCTGACCGTGGTCGAAAACCTCATCCTGGTCATCTCTTTGGGCGCAATGGTACTCTGCACCTTCTCCACTGTATTGCTGCGCGGGTTCTACACCCACGCCGGCAGCGAGTGGGCCAGCCGCATGATGGGGCACCTCGAGTGGTCCGAGCCCACCGTGCGCCTCCTGGTGTTGTGGGTGACCTTTATCGGCGCCTCGGCCGCCACCCGGATGGACGCCCATATCCGCATCGACCTCGCCTCAGTCCTAGTTCCCAAGAGACTCGCGCGTATCCGCGAAGTGCTGCTCGGGATGGGGGCGGCCATCGTGTGCGGGATCATGAGTATGGTGAGCCTCGATTACATCCGTCTTGACATGCAGATCGGAAAACCTTTCCTGGGGGGAATCCCCTCCTGGACGACCCGGATTGTCCTCCCGGCCGGGTTCGCACTGATCGGTCTGCGCTTTCTGCTCCGAGCGGTTGAAAGGATGCTTGGGAAAGCGGGGGGGCCGCCGCCTTGACCGTTTTGATCCTCCTCCTCCTCGGCCTTCTCTTGATGGGGCTGCCTCTTTTTGCCGGGATCCTCGTCGCCGCGATGCTCGGGTTTCATGCTGGACAAGTTCCTCTTACCGTGATCGCAGTCGAGATCGACCGCCTGGCAAACGCTCCGGTCCTACTCGCCATCCCCCTTTTCACCTTTACGGGTTACCTGCTCGCACAGGGAGGGACATCCGCCCGTTTTGTCCGCCTTTCGCAGAGTCTTCTCGGGTGGCTTTCCGGCGGCCTGGGGATCGTGGCGCTCGTCACCTGCGCACTCTTTACAGCGCTGACAGGGGCGACCGGGATCACCATCGTCGCCCTCGGAGGGCTTCTTCTGCCGATGTTTTTGCGGGAGCGGTACCCCGAGCGCTTCTCCCTCGGACTGCTCACCATCTCAGGGAGCGTGGGGATCCATTTTCCCCCGAGCCTCCCTGTCATCCTCTACGGGTTCGTGGCAGGCGTGCAGATAGAAAAACTCTTCCTGGCAGGCCTTTTGCCCGGGCTTCTCCTCCTTGCCGTCCCATGCGCCTACGCCCTCTGGAGCGGCAGGCGCTCCGGAGGCATACCCCGCGCCTTTTCTTTGGGCGAGTGCCTTGCGGCCCTTCGGGGCGCCGCCTGGGAACTGCCCCTCCCCTTTCTGATCCTCTTCGGAATCTACAGCGGCCTCAGCACGGCAACGGAGGCGGCAGCCCTGGCCGTAGTCTATGTCCTTGCCGTAAAAATCCTGGTTTTCCGAGAGCTCGATCCCTGCAAAGAACTGCCGCGCATCATGGTCGAAAGCATGCAGATGGTCGGCGCGATCATGATCGTGCTCGCGGCAGCGCTTGCCTTTACAAGTTACATGGTCGACGCCTTTATCCCGGCCAGGGTCCTGGAATTCCTCCAAGGCACGATCCAGTCCCGGCTGGGGTTTCTCATCGTCTTGAATCTGTTCCTGATCGCGGTCGGCTGCCTGATGGACATCTTCAGCGCGATCCTGGTCATCGTGCCTCTGGTTGCACCGCTTGCCGCACGCTTCGGGATCGACCCGTTTCACCTCGGGGTCGTCTTCCTGGCCAATCTCGCGATCGGCTACAACACGCCCCCTGTGGGGCTGAATCTCTTCATCGCGAGCGCCCGCTTCAAACGGCCGGTGATCGAGGTTTACCGCGCCGCCCTGCCGTGGCTGATCCTTCTCCTCTTGGTGCTGCTCGTCATCACCTACTGGCCGGCGCTGAGCCTCTTTCTCCTTTGAAAGTCAGCCTGCTGATCGTTCTGGCCTATGCATCCCGACGGACCCCGGCCCGCGCCGCTTCACTCGATCCGGTGGTCCGCCCCGGTGTCTTGCCGATGCGCCCGGCATTTGCCCAAAACCGCCAAAGGGATCGCGTGCGTTGCAGCGGTCTCGTGCCTGGGGCATTCCCCTCCCCTCCCTTTTTTCAGGTCGCCTTTTTGCTTGCTTCAGCCTGGCA
Source organism: Desulfatiglans anilini DSM 4660 (assembly GCF_000422285.1). Lineage (NCBI taxonomy): Bacteria > Pseudomonadati > Thermodesulfobacteriota > Desulfobacteria > Desulfatiglandales > Desulfatiglandaceae > Desulfatiglans > Desulfatiglans anilini. Next base: position 147,741 of record NZ_AULM01000005.1, on the reverse strand, counting down.
ACCCTCTTATATTGTCCCCTTATATTTCGCTCAAGATTCTGGGGGTTTTCACAGATGCTACGGATTGGTTTTGCAGGTTGGCGCGGCATGGTAGGGTCGGTCCTCATGGGCCGGATGATCGAAGAGAAAGATTTTTCGGGGTTCGAGCCGGTTTTTTTTACGACCTCCAACGTTGGAGGACAGGGGCCGGACGTCGGGCTGGATATTCCGCCCCTTCAGGACGCCTATGACGTCGAGCGTTTGAAGAACCTCGACATCATCGTCACCTGCCAGGGCGGGGATTACACCAAAAAGGTCTATCCGCAGGTCCGTGCGGCAGGTTTCAAAGGGTACTGGATCGACGCGGCCTCCGCCCTGCGCCTCGAGAAAGACAGCATCATCGTCCTCGACCCGGTCAACCGGGCGGTGATCGACAAGGGTCTCGACCAGGGGATCAAGACCTATGTCGGGGGCAACTGCACGGTCAGCCTCATGCTTATGGCGCTTGGCGGCCTCTTTGCGCAGGGCGAGGTGGAGTGGATCTCCTCCATGACCTATCAGGCCGCATCCGGCGCGGGCGCCAAGCACATGCAGGAACTGATCGCCCAGATGGTCGACCTGGTCGACGCCGGTCGCCCCTACCTGAAGGACACGGCTGCCACGGCCATCGATCTCGATCGCGCCGTGACGAAAAAGCTTCGCGACACGGCCTTCCCGACAGAAAATTTCGGGGCGCCCCTGGCGGCGAGCCTCATCCCCTGGATCGACAGCCCCATGGAATCGGGCCAGACGCGCGAGGAGTGGAAGGGCTACGTCGAAACCAACAAGATCCTCGGCGCCTCGCCCCCGATCCCGATCGACGGGCTTTGCGTGCGGGTCGGCGCGATGCGTTGCCACAGCCAGGGATTGACCATCAAACTGAAGCGCGAGATTCCCCTCGATGAAATCAGCGGGATGATCGCGACGGCCAACGCCTGGGTCGAAGTCGTGCCGAACGAAAAACCCGCGAGCCTTGCCAAGCTGACCCCTGCCGCCGTCAGCGGCACGTTGAAGGTCCCGGTGGGCAGGATTCGAAAGATGCTCTTGGGGCCCCGCTTCCTGGCGGCCTTCACGGTCGGCGATCAGCTCCTCTGGGGGGCGGCCGAGCCGATACGGCGCATCCTCAAGATCATCATCGACCGGTCGGCGCGCTGAAGCCGCCCGGAACCGCATGGGGTCCTCCGGCTTTCAGCGAGAGAACTCTTCCATGTCGCGGCGCTGGTGCAGGCGCCCCGTTTCAGCGGAGGGCCGCCGTGGGAACGCCTTCAGCGCAGGAAATGCGGTTGTGGTCGATGAACGCTTGGGCCGGAAAATCCTTTTACGGTGACGCATTGAACCGCGATGCGGCCGGCTTCCCCGCAGAGGCCCTGAATTTCGGCGTGTCCTGTTGACAAATCCACGTGCATCGCTACAATTGAGTCAGGGTGCGCGTCGTTCTGGAAGTGGAAAGCTCACTGGTGGGGCTCCCGGACTTCAAATCCGGTGTACCGGGCTAAAACCCTGGTAGGTGGGTTCGATTCCCATGCACTTCCGCCACAGTAAAATCAAGAGGTTAGGCCAAAAAGCCAGCCCCTTTTTGCTATAGCTAGACGCACGTTTTGTGCCCCGAAAAAATGTAAGCAGAATGTAAGCAGAAAAAAAAACAAGCCTCCTAATGTCCTGTTGGCCCCGGGCCTCAGCAAGATTCTCAACCTCCCCAAAAGGCCCCCGCAGACAATCGAAGAGCTTCAATTCCTACCTCTCCCCAGTTATCCCCGCTTGAAACGCTGGATTGGCGAAGCTTCACACAGGATGGGACTTTTGTTGCAGTCCGTTTCGCTTTCTTTTCAACAGCGTTTGGGGGCAACCTTGGGCTGCGAAATCCGCTTGATTTTGAGGGCTTTTCGCTGTTGGCCCATACGTCAAGAAGGCATGTCCGGCAAGATCGGGCTTCTCCGCTGATCCTGATCTGCTCCGGATAGGTTCTGAAGACAAAAGGAGCATTTTGAGATGGAAACTGCCTGGCAGGTGTGCATCCAGGATCCTCGGATGGGCCCGGAATGATATCTCAAATCGCAGAAGCAATAGAGAGTCTGAACCCTTAAAGACCCCGCGCCGCGCGGCACAACTGCTCAACGGGCGATCATGGCCATCGCCTCCAGGGTACGGTCGATCTCTCCCAGGGTGTTGAAAGGGCCCAGGCTGAAGCGGACAGCGCCATGCGGGTAGGTCCCGAACCTTTCGTGGACCAGTGGCGCGCAATGCAGACCGGTGCGAGCCGCGATGTTGAAATCGGCATCAAGGATCATGCCCGCGTCTTCCGGTGAAATTTCCTTGATATTTAAGGTCAGAAGCCCCACGTGGCGAGAAGGGTCGCCCAATTGCCCGAAGACCTGGACCCGATCGATTTGTGAGAGTCCCTCGTACAATCTATCGAGGAGCCGCATTTCATGTGTATGAACCGCCTCGATCCCCTCTGCCAGGAGGAAATCGATGCCCGCTGAAAGGCCGATGATCCCCAGAAGATTGACTGTTCCCGCCTCCAGTCGGTGCGGGAAGGTCTGGGTGTGAACGAGGCTCTTGGAATCCACGCCCGTACCGCCGAAACGGGTGGACGCGATTTCCAGCTTCGGATCCAAGGCCAGCCCGCCGATGCCGGTCGGGCCGAGCAAGGATTTGTGCCCGGTAAACGCCACGCCGGCTACCTCCCAGCCTTCCATGTCGATGGGAATGACGCCTGCGCTTTGAGCTGCATCGATGATCAGAGGGACGCCCCGTTCCGCACAAATGCGGCCGATTTCCGGAATGGTTTGAACCGTGCCGAGCACGTTGGATGCATGGCAGACGACAACCAAACGGGTGTTGGACTTGATGCCCAACGCAATGGCGTCCGGGTCCACGAACCCTTCCCCATCGAAGGGGACTAGATCGTATTCGATCCATCCCCGTTGACGAAGGTGGTAGAGGGGCCTCAGGACGGAGTTATGTTCCAAGCGGGTGGACAGCACATGATCGCCCGGCCTCACGATCCCTTGCAGGGCGAGGTTCAAGGCATCCGTAGCGTTTTGGGCGAAAATGACGTGGTCCGCATCCGGGGCCCTGAACAATGCGGCCACCTTTCGCCTCGTCTCCTGGACCAGACCCTCCGCCTCAACAGCCAGATCGTAACTTCCCCGTCCGGGGGAGACCCCCATCCGGCTATAGATTTCAAGCATCTGTTCCAGGACGGCGCGCGGTTTGGGAAAAGTCGTGGCCGCGTTGTCCAGATAAATGATGGGTTCCCTCATAACCTCTAACCCGCACAGGTTTTTGGATTCGGTAGACCGGCCACCCGCCTTGCTCCCCCGCGGATCCCGCCCGGAAAAAGCGCCTCGAGGTCCATGAGCGTCATCTTGACCCCTGCCTTCAAATCCCGGTTCATGGGTGCGCGGCCATGTTGAAAGTAGTAGGCTCGCATAAAACGAATCACCTGCCAGTGGATCTCCCCCCATTCCTTCAGGCCGCTTTCAGCCGCCAGCAATCGGGCCATCTCCTCGGACCAGTCCTCTGGGTTGCGCAGAAAGCCTTCTCCGTCGAAGACGATCTGCGACCCCGCAATCGTGCGGACTTTCCGGTTGGGGTGACCCGAAAGCGGGCGAGGTTCTTCGGCTTTCGCCATAGCCCTTATTTCCCTTTCAGCAAGGCGGCCTTGATCTTCTCCGGCGTGGCCGGCAGATCGTAGATTCGGACGCCGCAGGCGTCCTGGATGGCATTGGTGACGGCAGGAGCCGTCGAAACCATGGTCATCTCACCGATGCCGGTCGCCCCCAAGGGCCCATTTTTCCGGGGGGTTTCCCTGGGGGTGATCACCTCCATGTCAAAGGCGGTCTTCATGGTGGGAAATTTGAAGGTGACCCAGTCCTTGGTCTCACCGTGGACGTAAATCTCTCTCAGTGCGAAGCCCACACCCTGGTCCATGCCCCCCTCCAGCTGCCCTTCCAGGTTCTTGGGATGGATTACCACCCCGGGGTCCACGGCGGTGGTCATCTTGATGATCTTGACCTCCCCGGTATCGGTATTCACTTCCAACTCCGCCATCTGGATATTGTGGACCTGGGACTCGAAGGTGGAGCCCAATCCGGTTTGAGGGTCCAGGGGCCCCTCGGCCACACTCTTCTTCCCGATAAAGCGGGTCGGTTTACCCGCCTTTTGGAGCCCTTCGTACCCGGAACCCCCCGCCTCTGCCATGGTGGCCTTCATCTGTTCGATGGCGTTGAGCAGCGCTCCCCCCACCATGTAGGTGATCCGGCTGCCTGCCGCAGGACCGGTTTCGGTCGTGTGCTCGGTGCTCCGGGTGCACAGGCGCACCTTTTCGAAGGGCAGATTCAGCAGATGGGCTGCAATCTGAGTGAGCATGGAATCGTTCCCCTCACCCGGGTCGGCGGCTGCGGCGTAGATGGTGATGCCGTCATCGGGGTCCCGCTCCACCGCCACCATGGCGGCGTCCCCCGGCTCCGCTATCCCGAAGGAGTGGCAGGCCAGGCCCACTCCGCGGCGGATGGGGCCGTTCTTGAAGGCGGCAGCCTCCTTCCTGGCCCGTTCGTAATGGGGCCGGAGGTCCTCCCATAGCCCCTGAAAAGGCCACTCCTCCACGATGGCTCCGGTGGAAACGCTCTGACCCGGGACAAGGATGTTTTTGAGACGGAATTCAAACGGATCGAGCCCCAACTTCTTGGCCAGCATATCCATGGCCGATTCCAGGGCGAAGGCGACCTGCGGCGGCCCTGCCCCTCGGGCGGCGCCCCCTGCGGCGTCATTGGTGTAGACCAGCTTCGCCATCGCCTCGACGTTGGGGATGTTGTAGGAACCGGAGAGCATCTGGAGGGCCCTCAGTCCCACCACGATGCCCAAAATCTGATAGGCGCCGTTGTTGATCGTGAAGTCATTGACGAAGGCGGTGAGTTTCCCATCCTTGTCCGCGGCCAGTTTCACCTTCATGTCGAAGGGGTGGCGCTTGGAGGTGAGGAGCATGGATTCGTGAAGGCTCGGTATGTAGCGGACAGGCCTTCTAAAATGAAGGGCGGCCGCTCCGGCGACGGCCTCGGACGTGATGGCGACCTTGATGCCGAATTGCCCTCCGCAATAGGCCTCTTCGTAGCGTATGTTCTCCCATCCCAGAGCGCCCTGCAGCATGGCCATGTGGCTGTGAATCATGATGCTTCGGCCGATCACCACGAGCAGAGCGTCTTCCCCCTCCCCTTCGAGGTAGGCTACACAGGCCTCGGGTTCGAGAGGGGCCTGGTGGTTCATCTGGGTGGAGAAATCGGCTTCCACTACCGCAGCCGCTTCGGCCAGGGCCTTCTGGGCATCCCCCTTGATCTGGGGCTGGGCCCAGCAGAGGTTCGGGTATTCGTCGTGGATTTGCAGGGCGCCGTCGGCAAGGGCTTCAGCTGGCGTCATCATCACCGGCAACGGATCATAGCCGACCTTGACCGCTTGAGCGGCGGCCTCCGCCTGGGCCTTGGTTTCTGCCACCACCACTGCGATGGGATCCCCGAGACAGCGGACTCTGTCCGAGCATAGGACGGGCTGGTCATCGAATATGAGCTTGATCCGGTTGCTGCCCTTGATGTGCTTGGCGGTCATGACACCGACCACCCCGGGCATCTGTTCGGCCTGCGAGGTGTCGATGGATTGGATCCGGGCATGATGTTCGCTGCTCCGCACAACGGCGATTTCAAGGGCGCCCTGCATCTGGATGTCCGCCGAGAATTGCGCCAGGCCGCACGCCTTCAGCATCGCCGAGGGCCTGGGGTGGGAGACTCCGATCGTCCCGCTTCGAGGATCGGGCCTGACCTCATCCGGGCTGATCTCGCCGCGGATGAACCTGCCCGCCAGCTTGACGGCCTCGATGATCTTTTTATAGCCGGTGCATCGGCACAGATTCCGTGCAAAGGCCTTCTTTATCTCCCCCTCATCCGGATCCGGATTGCCGTCGAGCAGCGCTTTCGTGGCCATGATCATCCCGGGGGTGCAATACCCGCACTGGATCGCTCCCGCGAGGACGAAGGCCTCCTGAATCAGATGGGGGTTGTCCGGCGTACCCAGACCCTCCACAGTCCAGACCTCCGCTCCATCCAGATCTGCCACCTTGCTGATGCAGGAGCGCACCGCCTTGCCGTCGACGAGAACAGTGCATGCCCCGCACTGCCCCTTCCGATCGCAACCCTGTTTTGCTCCGATCAGGTGCAAATCCTCCCGTAGAAGGTCTAAAAGCATGCGTTCAGAATCGACTATGAATTGGTATCGTCGTCCGTTTACCTTCAATGAGACCTTTTTCATGAGCACCGCCTTTCCATAAGTCGTGAAAAACTCCAAGCGAGAGTTCGAACAAGCAATCCACTCATAAGAATGGTTCAACCTCAATCCGTTATATCAGACCGTCCTGCCTCAGCCTCAGCGCAAGATCTTCCCCCTTCTCCTCCGCTGAGCCTCCTTCGATAAAAACGCACTGTCTGGCAGTCGAAGGAGGCGCTGAGAGCGACACGATGTTTCTTGTCCTGAGGGCGGTGACATCTAAAACGAGATCCTGCACGGTCCACTTTGTCAGGGGCTTCTTGCGGGCCTCGAGCACCGCCTTGATGGAAGGCATCCGGAGCTCACCCGCTTCGCTGCTCACCGTGAGGAGGGCCGGCAGAGAGGCGCGCACCGTTTCGAAGCCTATGCGTCTGAGCTTTTCCGCCTCGACCCGGCCTTCCAGAATCTCGGCGCCCTTCACAAGGTTGATCGCCGGGATGGCAAGCATCTCCGCCAGCAGAAGGCCCGTCTGCGCGGAGTCCCAGTCGGCGCTCTGCCTGCCGGTGAGGATCAGGTCGTATTCCCCTACCTTTTCAACCGCCGCGGAAAGCACCCTGGCAGCGGCTTCGCTCGTCAAATCATCGAAGGCGGGGTTCTCGACCAGGATCAGATCATCCACCCCCACTGCCAGGGCCTTTTTCAGCACCGCAGCAACCGCTTTCGCGGAGACATTGATCGCGACGATTCTGCTTCGCCAACGATCTTTAAGCCGAAGGGCGAGCTCCAGCGCATTCTCGTCATAGGGGTTGATGACCGGTGGGATCCCTTTCGCCAGGACGCGTTTTTCCTCCGGCTGAACCTCGAAAGCCGAGATGGGGCCCTCCGGATCGGAGACCGTCTTGAGACAGACAATGATCGTGAGCGTTTTCATACCATCTCCTCCAGCTTCCGCATAAACCCGGGAAGCACCTCTTCATACCGGCCGACAACCCCATAATCCGAAACCCCGAAGATGGGGGCCTCATCGCTCTGGTTGATGGCCACGATCTTTCGAGACCCGATCATCCCCGAGAGATGCTGGGTGGAACCCGATATACCGATCGCAAAGTAGATCTGCGGACTCACCCGCTCCCCCGTCTGGCCGACCTGACGAGCGTGCGGGAGGAGGCCGTTGTCGACGAGCGGACGGCTCGCTCCAAGCTCCACCGCCCCGAAGCGCTTGTGCAGAAGATGGATCAGTTTCTGCAACTGCTCGATCCCTTCCACGCTACCAATGCCTCTGCCTCCCGAGACGATGACTTCGGCCCCCCCGAGGTTGACGCTCTCCCCCTCCACCACGGAGAGGGTCTCTGACCGGGCGAGGGAGGAATCCAGCGCAACATCGAATAGGATGATTCTCCCCTCCGCGCCTTGGCGGGGAAGAGGTTCTTGTGTCATACACCTCATGGTGGCCACGCCGGGCACGCCGTGAACTCCGATGACAGCGATGGCGCGGCCGCCGTAAACCGGCTTGGTGCAAAGGAGCCTGCCCTCTTCCCCCCACTCCACTTCCGCACAATCGGGGACGAATTCACTGTTGAACCTGTGGGCAACCTTCGGCCCAAGCTCCACATTTTCGTAACTGTGGTTCATCAGCAGGACGGATGGTTTGACGGCCTTTACCAGGGTTTCCAAGGCCGAGGCATAAAGATCGGCCTGGTAGGATGAGAAGTTCGCGTCATCGAGCGTGTACACCTCGTCCACGTAAAGGGCTGTTTCCTCCGAAACGTCACCAGGCGCGCGCCCCATGACACACCCGCAGAGGACTCCGCTGCAGCCTTCCGCAAGCGCCTTTCCAACCGTCAGCAGCTTCAATGAAATGGGGGCCAAGCCGCCGTTTTCATGCTCCATTAAAACAAGAATCCGATCCTGTCCCATGGCTAGGCTCCTTTGAATATTGAGCAGGCGGCGGGCTTATCCCCTGATTCGAATCGATGGAAAGCCCTATTGATATTGACTGATTTTCTCATCTCCAATGTCCTTTCAGATTCTGTTGCATGTCCTCCCGCATAGTACAGAGCTCATCCGGTTCTCAAATTTCCGGAATCTTGGAGCGCGGAATTCGCGTGGATTTCCTTCCAAGCCGATGAAATGATCGGAATCAAAATGTCCACAAAAAATCCGTATGTTCTCTATCAGGGGCTGGAAGTGCAGATGGTCGCCATCTTTCGATTGCAGCGTGCATTCGCAGTGCGGCTCCAGCGGTGCGTGCACATTACCGCTAAAGCCAACTGCCGCTCCTCTTCCTCATGAAAAGCTCACTGGCGCATCGGAGTTACTGTTTACCCGCGTTCCGATGCCCGGTTGCCAGCGAAATGCCTATGGAAAAATCGCTGGGATATAGCCAGACCAGTCCCCGACATCGTTGGGGTCGAGCATATCCCTGATCTTCCTGAGCCAAACGTCATAATGGTCATAGATAGGCCCCCAGTTCTGATGGACATGACTCTTGAATTCAACCTGAAGACCTCCCCCAAGATGGGGCACCCCGAAGCGTCTGAAATCACCGTTCGGATCCTCTGAGGCCTGGGCGACCTCTCGGAGGGCCTGAAGCGAATCGGCATCCCAGGGATCATAGAATGAAACATTTTCCTCATGAAAACCGACAGAGCTGTGCTCGCTCGGGATAAGGAACATCTCGGCGGTGCCGAGCTGCTGAAGCAATCCTTTGTCCATATAGGGTTGAAGCAGCCGTTCTGCTTCCTTTCTCAGGTTCAGCATCATGTCGGGGCTGCCGTCACCGGTGGGAGAGACGAAGAAATCTCCCGTGCGCCTGAATGCGGCAGTAACAAAACCGAAGTGCCAGGTGGCTGCAGAAAAGAACCGGGCCTGCTCGGACGGGGGCAAGGGCAATGGATGGCCACCCATTTCTTCGGCGATCTTCAGAAGACATTTCTCACGATATTCGAGCCCCCGCTTTGTCTCGGCGCCAATGACCAGAGCCACTCCTTTGCTGGCTACTTCAGTGAAGTTCATGCCGGCTTCACGCATCTCCTGTATCGCCTGCCACTGTTCGTCATTTCCTTCACCATACGGGAACATGAGGGCACCCATGAGAGCCGAGGCAAGCTCCGCCCTCCCGATTCTGCTCAACGCTTCGAACATTTGATCCTGGCTTTGAAACAGGATGACGAACGTTTTGTACATCTCCGGAACCTGCGTCAAACACTTTGCCGAAGGCGGCCGACCCGGCTCCGCCTCAAATTTCAGATCTGGACTTCCATGCCACGGGTAAAGCTTCACGCTCACCTTCGAAATGATTCCATGTCCGCCATTCGCACCTGAGCGACCCCGCAAAATCCCTCTCATACTCGGCCCAGGCCCATCGGCGGAAAACCAGCCGGCGCCTGTCTCCGCCGAACCTGTCAGAAAAATCTCTCCGGTCGGCAGGATCCATTCCACGCCAAGGACATTACGGCCAAGGCCCCCGGTGCTGACCATCGTGGTCCCCGCACCGAAGTGGCAGCAGGAGCCGGCTATCACCCCGGCGCTGGGTCCCGCCCCGATAGATCCAACCGTCAAACCATAATTGATGGCTTCTCTTTGCAGCCTGTATATATTGACGTAGGGTTCCACCACCGCGTGCATGTTTTTGACGTCTATTTCGATGATCCGGTCCATCCTTTTGAGATCCAAAAGGATGCTCTTTTCGTTTTCGAGAGCGAGAGAAATGATTTCAAATCCGGAAGAAAAGGGTTTGAAGCGAATATGGTATCTATTGCACACTCTAATGACGGCCTGACACTCCTTCGCGCTTCCCGGCAGGACCACCGCAGCCGGACGTGTTGAAAACTTCTGGTCAAATACGGCTTTATGCCCCCAGCACTGGTTGTAGGTATCAAGGATAGCCGGTTCACGCGTGATGTTCTCAGGGCCGACACAATCCTCCAAGGCCATGTATTCGATATCCGTTAACGCCATCTCGATCTACCCTCCTTCACATAGCTTTTTGGATCAGTTCTATGATGTCATAGATTTCGATGCGGTCCGCGCCCTCTTCCATCGCGTCCAAGAAATTCCGTTTGCACCAGCCGCAGGCGGTGGCCATCGCTCCTGCTCCCACGGATCTGGCCTCCTTGAGCCTTTCGGCAGCGGTCCAGGTTGCAAATTCAGGATAGGCCTCCTTGACCCCACCACCGGCGCCGCAGCACCAGGCGGATTCCCTGATCCTGTGCATCTCGACCAGTTTCAGACCAGGGATGCTTTTCAGAATCTCCCTCGGAATGTCATAGACCCCGTTGGCCCCCCGTCGATATTTCTTGGGGGGTTCATGGCAGATCATCTGCCCCATGACCTTGACCTCTTTTCCTTTCCAATGGACCCACGGCTCCGCGAGTCTTCCCAAATGGCAAGGATCATGATAGGTGACGGTCATGGGCACTTCTTTGGTAAATTCGATGGTTCCATCCTTTATCAAACGATGCAGGTATTCCGTGATGTGAAGGACCTCCACATCCAGCTTCCTGCCTATTTTGTCGTAGAGCACTTTGTAGGCCTGGTAACAATCTGAACAGGGATTGACCAGTATTTCCACCCCGGCGGCTTTCAGGGCTTCCATGGTATGCTCCGCATATTTCATGATCTCACCGGTATATCCCCACTGATAGGATCGGCCGCCGCAGCATACCTCTTCATCACCCCAGATCCCCACATCGACGCCCGCATCGAGAAGAATCTGCAACCCCCCGCGGACTATAGGCCACAATTCATCATCGTAGGCATATCTGCATCCGGCGCGATACGCCACTTTCGCCTTCTCCTTATTGAGGTTTTTGACGCGGATACCTTCAGCCCACTTTCCCCTGTCAGCCTTTTTGGCCAACATCATGTTGTCTTCTTTTTTTAGATTATCGATGAAAAGCATGTGCTCCGGCAGAATCTGGCCGTCTTCGACAAATTTCATGCGAAGCGTCTGCATATGCTCGAGCGGTTCGATGTCTTGAACCACTTTGCAAGATACATCGCAGTTGCCGCACATCTGGCAGCGATACACCGCATCCTGGAAGGCATCGGAGTAATCGATCCGGCCTTGCAGGAACGAATAGCTCATGTTCCACTTGCCACTCGCCGCATAGGCGTGGAAATTGTATCGGGCGGCTGAGGGGCAGCCCTTTATGAAATCCATATTCTGCTGGTTTTCGTAGGGTATCCATTTACAGTATGAACATCTGGAGCATCTTTGCATGTCATGTTCAAAATCTTTCAGTTCCATCTTTCAACTTCCTCCCTTCTCTTCTTAGAAGCAAAGCTGCCCAGGATTCAGGACATTGTTCGGATCGAATATCTGCTTGACTTGCTTTTGCATGGTAGAACTCACTGCGGCTCTGCCATAGACCGTCTTTGCCCAAGTCCCATAAGGCCTGGAGAAAAAGGCGCCCATGTCCGCCAGATGGGCGACCCCTTCAGAAAGGAGGTCTTTCACCTTTCCCGTTTCGGATTTGTTCGCCGGATCATAAAACAGGTCGAATTCGCAGTGGCAGCTTGTGCCCTGGACAACCGGTTGGATATAAACGCCCATATCCGTTGAAGGGTACCTGCGCGAGGAGGCTAGACCAGAGGCGGCCTGGATGAAATCAGGTGTCTTATCGAGGGTCGTAAGGAAGAAGATTTCTCCGCACCCGCCCTTGTATCTCAGCTTCCAGTAGGGTTCATCCGAAGGCTTGGAGAGCACCGCAGACAGTTCTTCGGTATTCAGCCCGGAGAGGGTGGTCACCGGTCTCAATTGCCCTGCCCTGAGAGCCATTTCTCTAAGATCGCCTTCCTGCCACGCAACCTTCTCTTCCGGCAGTTCCCCATTCCCCTCGAAACTGACCACCAGCACCCAGGCGGGGAGGCTCTCTCTCAAGGATCGGATCTCATCTGCATCTTTCGCCAACAAGCTGGCAAGGTTGAGATCGTTCAAGATGAAACAATGATCACACTGTCTACTTCTTAAAAGCGGGTACATCAGATCGAACAACTGCGCAACATTTTCAGAAGACACCAGGAATGTCTTGCTGAAGGAGGATGCCATCCGGCATTTCATGGTTGCCCAGGTGAGGATGCCGATCGTCCCCTGCGCGCCCGAGACGAGTTTGTTCTCATCAAACTGCGAGAGCCCGAACGGGGTGATCTGGTAATTGCCGATCTTCCATTTTTCTTCTGTGCTGTCCGGTCCTGCGGCCTCGCCGCTGCGCAATACATCTCCGGTTCCGAAGATGATCTCGCCGCATAGGAACGGATCGGTGCAGTCCCAATGATGCGCCGGCATTGTGATAGGTTCTCTCTCGAGGATACTCGTCAGGACCGATTTCGATTTCCTGGGGCACAAAGGCATATAGGCGGACAGCCCCTCTTTTGCCAGTTCAGTCTGAAGTTCGTCAAAACTGACCCCGGGCTCCACCATCGCCACCCGGTTCCGCTGGTCAACCCTGATGATCTTCTTCATCCTGGTCAGGTCAACCAGGACGGTTCCACCGACGCGCGGGACCGTGTCGCCCCGGAAGTGAGGAGGGCCTGAACTGATGGGTAAGAGCGGAACATTCTCCTCGTTCGCCCATTTGACAATTTCCTGGACTTCTTTTGCGCTCCCGGGTCTGACCAGGCATCTGGGCCGCGTTCGGGCGGCAAAACTCATGTCTCCGGAATAGTCGTTCAGGATATCGGGACTATCCAGCACGTTGTGGCCGCCCGCAATCTTCACCAACCCCTCATTCAGCATCATTTCCCCTCCTTCACTGATCGCTTTTATAAATCCACGATAAAATTCCGCACTCTTCCGCACTTGGGAATTCGGCATACGGGATTGGAAGCCCCCCCTTGGCGCATCAAAAAACATCTCTATGCAGCGAGACTCCTCCCCTCAGAATGGGATCCTCCAGGTTCTGCATGCCATAGGGGACAGCATCTTTAGAACGGTCCGTTCCGAAGAGTTTCACGGCTCTTCTTATTCGGATAAGTAAGCAGTAAATGTGCCAAATACTTTCAATAACAATTTCAATATCTTATATATTCAACCAGTTAGAATTGTGATATTTCGCTATTTCAATTGTCTTATTTCATAAATGGTCCAGGATTGGCCCTCGTGCGCAAGCTGCTTTTGAGCGCGCATCCATTTCCGGAACCGAAGGACGGATTGATCTATCAAATAATTGGAATTGTATAACTTATCTCTACGCGCTCCAGTAGAAACGATACGCGTGGACGGACTTTGAAAAGGGGCGAAAAGGATCATTTTGGATTGGCAACCAATTGTGAAATATGGTAATATTTCACCGTATTCATCGAATTCCGAAGCCAAGGATGACAACCGCATTATGGCAAGGTTAAGAAATCGGATGTAAAGAACGCATGCCTTGCCAGAGGAAATTGAGCTGATCTCTATCTTCTTACGCAGGCGCATCAAAGACTGCTAAATCGATGCAAATTATTTTACTTCAAATAGGTTTATGTGATGAACAAAATACACTCTTCAGACACTCCGCTAAATCGCGTAGACGCAGATCGTTTTTACAAAGAAGCAACATTGCGAATATGCGGAACTCTCGATCCAAAAACAGCTCTAGAGAGGTCATTTGATTATATTGGCAGGATTCTACCTGTGGATGTCATGTCTATTGTACACCGAGAATGGGATTGCACAGCCTTACGCGCTTTAGCGCGTGTAGATGTTTTCGGAGGTAGAAGACTGAATGATGTGATTTCTATACCTTCTGAGCACAGGAGTGTATTAATGCGTTTGGGGGATGATCCATTTATGCTTATAAATGATACAAGTGAAAATCCTGTATCTCACTTGTGGCATACATTTTATAATGATCCCATTTCATCAACGCTTCTTCTACCATTGATCATGGACAAACAAGATATTGGAGCAGTCGCCTTACATGCTTTTGGAAAGAATAGATACACTGAAGAGCATGCTCATTTGTTTTTGCAGCTCAAAGACCCTTTTACCATTGCCATTTCTAATATTCGCAGGCATGAAGAGATTGTCGAGATGAAAAACATGCTTGCTCGCGAAAACCGTTACTTGCGTGAAAAACTGAATGAATTTGCTGAAAACAGCATTGTCGGGGATTCCGCCCCATGGAGGGCGGTTATGGAGATGGTGCATCTGGTCGGACCTTTGGACAGTCCGGTATTGCTGCAGGGTGAAACAGGAACAGGTAAGGAAGTCATCGCGAATGCCATTCACAGGCATTCGCCGAGGAAAAATGGCCCTTTTATAAAGGTGAACTGCGGCGCTCTGCCAGAGGGTGTTCTTGACAGCGTGCTTTTCGGGCATGAGAAAGGGGCTTTTACGGGAGCTGTTTCCTCGAAGAAAGGGCTTTTTGAACGCGCGGACCAGGGCACTCTCTTTCTTGACGAGATCGGTGATATGCCTTTGCACGTTCAAGTCAGATTGCTGAGGGTTCTTCAAACCCAGGAACTGGAACGTGTCGGAGGGAGTGCAGTGATTCCGGTAAATACCAGAATTATTGCAGCCTGCCAGAACGACCTTTTACACAACGTCAGGGCGAATCAATTTCGTGCTGATCTGTGGTATCGTTTGAATGTCTTCCCTGTCAGTATTCCGCCTTTGAGAGATCGAAAGGGAGATATCCCTGCACTGGTGCGGCATTTCGTTATACGTAAGGCGTATACTTTGAAAATGGCAAATATCCCATTGGTCAGGCCCGGCGCCATGGAAACCCTTCTGGCCTATGATTGGCCTGGAAATGTCCGTGAACTCGAAAATTTGATAGAACGCTCCATTATTCTAAGCAGGGGTGAACCTTTAGAATTTAATTCTATAATAAGCAATAATAAATTTGCGGAATTAAAAACAATAGCGCTTTCGCAGAATAATCATGTAAACGTAGATATTGATAAAGATGATGCAGCTTATCTATATGTCAACAAACAAAATATTTTATTTCAGAAGCCCAAAAAAACTTCAGTGCCCATTGCATTGGACGATAATATAAAAAGTCACATTGAAAATATCCTTGAAATGACCCGTGGTAAAATCCATGGTCCTGGAGGGGCTGCCGAGGTTCTCGGTGTCAATGCTAATACCCTCAGAAGCAGAATGAAAAAACTGGGGATTGCTTATAAAAAACGCGATAAATCCTTCCTGAAACGACCAAAATCGGTGAAATAAAGCCGCTGGCCGTTATCTTAACCCCCGGTCTTGAGGTGACCAAGGCTTCACATTCCTGGGATTCCCTTTTCATCCGGAAATGATTACCCGTAGAACCTGGTTTCCAATCCTGAGATGAGGATTTTTGGCCAATATCAAGGAAATCAATCGTTTGTGCGGAAGCGACCTGGAGGCTGTTTCAAGCAGGAAAACGGGAATGCCAGTTGTTTATGGTCCGGACCGACGGGAAATGTTCAGGATTGTACAGCCGCCTCAGATGATCTCGACAGGTAAAGAGCTTCAGCTCTGCCTGGAGTGAACCGGTGAAAAAGAGGATTGCGCAAATGCGCCTTATATGGTAGAAAGTAAAGCCTCGCTTGGCTAAATGGGTGGTGCATTCAGCAAAACGGCCAGTTGGAGAGAATGTGGCCCTCAATCCCTGACAACTAATAACCTACCAGCAGCACTGATCTTCTGCCCGAAACGCGACGGTTCAACCTCGACCGGGAAATTTTTTACTCTCATCGCCCAGACGCCGATGGATGATCTGCCTCGAATCACGCGCTTGACCAATCTTTGCGGGTGGGGAGTCTTCAGCAGGATTTTCCCAAACAGGCCCGGCGTCCGCCGACTCCTCACCCCGAATCCACTCCGGACCCTGTCTCCAGCACCGGGAAGGCGCTATTGTCTGCAGGGGGAACTATGAACAGGAATCACAACGGAGTCCTGACGAACAGAGATACCCTGGTCAGCCGCGCCATTCAGTTGGGGGCGACCGACGCAAAGATGATCGATACGGCCCGGATCGTTTTCGACGATCGAGCCTATCTGAAATGCCGTTTCGGGTGCGCGCGCTGGGGCCGGTATTGGACATGCCCCCCTAACCTGAGGCTGTCCCCCGATCAATTCATGGCGGCCTTCGACAACTACGAAAAGGCGCTGATCATCCAGTCGTCCGATCCGCTGACCGGGCAGGACATCACCCTAGCCATCGAGAAGGAAGCCATGGCCACCTGCGGTTTGCCCTTCGCCTTCGGGATGACACTGTGCGTCAAGTGTGAAGACTGCACGTTTCCGGAGCCCTGCAGATATCCCCACCTCGCACGCCCCGCCATGGATGCCTTCGGAATCGATATCGCCAAGACTGTCGAGCCGCACGGCTTCAAGGTCAGATACGACGAACGGGGCGGCCTGGTGCCGGTTTGGTACAGCATGGTTCTGCTGTAACAAGGCGTGTGGATCTGGTGATTCTTCTTGAAACCCCTCCTCTCAACTGGTAGTTTCGTAGCCATCCCTTAATGAAGTATGGAGAACGGCCGTGTTTTCAACCGGGAAACAAGGGGCTTTTTTACATCCTTGTTGCGCTCAAACCCGCCCCTGCGGCGCGGGCTCCGCTTTCCTCCGCACGTTGCGCGTTCTCGGCACCAAGCCTTCGGGGCGGGTCCCAAGTTGACTGATATATAAAGGAATCAATCGTTTACGCATCGGCCGCCTGCAGGCTGCCGCGGCATGGAACGGGTGCACCGACGCCTGGATGGGCCGGAAAGACCTTTTCCGGGTGGAAGTCTGGTTCACGAGATCGAAGCGGATTCCGGCAACTCTGATTCAGTGCCGTTGAAGCTTCAGGAGCAAAGAATGGCCAACTCATCGCACAGCGTAGTCCTCGGTTATATCATCTGGATCTTCGGGTTCACCGGATCACACCGGTTTTATTTCGGCCGGCCGATCTCGGGAACGATCTATTTTTTCACCTTCGGCCTGTTTCTGATCGGATGGATCGTCGATCTCTTCCTGATCCCATCGCTCCATCGCCAAGCGGATCTCCGCTTTCGAATGGGCCCGATCGACTACAATGTCGCCTGGCTTTTGCTCACGTTCCTGGGGGTCTTCGGGGTGCATCGGATGTACATGCGCAAATGGATCAGCGGGGTCCTCTACCTCCTTACCGGGGGGCTTTTCTTGATCGGATACATCTATGACTACTGGACGCTCAACGATCAGATCACGCTTATCAACAGCCGCAGGTGAAGGACCGGCGTTGTGCGGCCGGCAATACGGCCCGAACCCGGCGAAGGGTCTGCGGGCGGCTCGTGGAACCATTCGAATCAGGAGCCTCATGAGGTGAGCGGAAAACGCGTAGGCACCGTCCTCTTTTTTATCCTTCTGGTCGGATCGTCCCTGCTTCTCCTCCGGCTCTTCTGGTCCTATCTGCCAGCGATCATGCTTGCGCTCCTCATCGCCGGGATCTTCTATCCCATCCACAAACGCGTCTTGTCCTTTCTTCGGGAAAATTCATCCTTTGCCGCCCTTTCGACCACGCTGCTCGTCCTCCTCGTGCTGGTCATCCCCGCCGGATGGTTTTTCACCATCCTCTCGAACGAAGCCTTCGATTTCTATGTCAATACGCGGGATGCCGTTTCCATCGGGCACCTCCAGGATGTCCTCGAAAGCGACAACATCTGGGTGCAGAGGCTCCGCAGATTTGCCGCGATGGCAGGGATCGATGTCGGTCAGGCCAACGTGGCGAAGCTTTCGAGCGCCGTCGGCAAAAATGTGGGGCTTTTCCTCTACAAGCAGGTCAGCAACGTTGCGTCCAATCTCCTCAGCTTTCTCGTCCATTTTTTTCTGATGATCATGACGATCTTCTTCCTTTTCCGGGACGGCGCACGGCTCAAAAGCTATCTGGTCGAACTCCTGCCGGTGCCGCGGGAGCAGCTCGAAAAAGTGGCCCACACCTTTTACGAGATGGGCCGGGTGATTATCGTCGTCAATGGCCTTTCCGGGCTCACGCAGGGGTTCCTCGGAGGGCTTGGCTTTTTCCTCTTCGGCCTGAAATCTCCCTTCCTCTGGGGAACCGTCATCGCGTTCATGGCCTTTCTCCCGATTATCGGCGCCTCCATTGTGTTCCTCCCCGCCACGGCCATCATGATCCTTCAGGGCCATCTCGCCCCCGGGATCCTCTTCCTCGCGTACAACGTCTTCTACAGCTCCATCATCGAGTACCTGATCAAGCCGCGTCTCATCGGGCAAGGGGTGCACATGAACTCCCTGCTTGTGTTCATCGGCATCATCGGAGGCATCAAATTGTACGGGATCATGGGCATCCTTTATGGACCGCTGGCCATAACGGTTTTCCTGACCCTGGCCGAAATCTACCGGCTTGAATATCAGGAAGGTTCCGTGTAAGGTGAATGCCGTGGCGGCGGAGTCGAATGCTGCAGTTTTCAGATGTTGAAGTTGCACGTGCGATGATCTATCCCGAGGAGGATCGATGGAATGGAACCTGAAAAGATTTTGAAAGGTAAGCGTATTCTCATTGTGGACGATGAGAAGGACATCCTGGAATTTCTCATCGAATTGCTCGATATGTGCAGGATCGATTCGGCTTCCACCTTCGAAGAAGGGAAAGCCTTCCTCGAAGCGAACCACTATCACGCGGCGATCCTGGATATCATGGGCGTGCGGGGCTACGAACTGCTCGAGATCTGCCGGGACAAGGATATTCCTGCGCTGATGCTGACCGCCCATGCCCTTTCCAAGGACAACCTCAAACGATCCTTCGAGGGAGGGGCGTCATACTACGTCCCGAAGGAAGAGATCAACAAGATCGATCTCTTTCTGGCCGATGTCCTCGATGCCCGCGAACGGAAGAAGAACGTTTGGGCCAAGTGGTATGAGCGGCTGAGCGGTTTCTGCGACCGGCGTTTCGGACCGAACTGGAAGGACGAAGACCCCGGATTCTGGGACAACCTGCTCAAATACTGAGTTTCCAACTCCGGGAGGTTCGTTCTTGAGGGTTGCAGCGGCAACATGAACATTCACCTGCGTCGCGGTCTTCGGATCGCCCGGGCGAAAAAGACCGATCGGTTTGCGCTCGGGCAGGATCATCCTTTTTTGATCGAAAACCCGGGTGTGCCGGGCAAGGTTTCCCGGGAGGATATTTTCAGGGCGCTTGCGGCGGACGATGCTGGATGATAGGCCTGCTCCTTGCCGGGCGGGACCCCTGGACAGCCGGCAAAACAGGCGCGAGGGCCGGTGTTTTGCGAAGGGGCCAGTTTTCCCGATGAAGGCAGGGTGAATGGTCTATAAGGCCCCGGGGCGGAGATGCGCACAGAGGCCGGTACACCACTGGAGGAGGGAAGATGAACGCGAAGCGATCTGTCGGAACCACCATTACCGAACACATCCTCACGCAGCAGAGGACGAACCCGGAGGCCACCGGCGCCTTCACGACGCTCCTGAACGAACTGATCGTGGCGGCGAAGGTGATTTCACGCGAGGTCAACAAGGCCGGATTGACCGACATCCTGGGGGACACCGGGCGCATCAACGTCCAGAATGAGCGGGTGCAGAAACTGGACCTTTTCGCCAATCAGGTCATCATCCAGCGTATGCGGCATGTCGGTCAGCTCTGGTGCATGGCATCGGAAGAAGATCCTGACCTCATCGAGATCCCGGCGGAATACCCGCGGGGGAATTACATCCTCGTCTTCGACCCCCTGGACGGATCCAGCAACATCGACGTCAATGTCAGCATCGGAACGATATTCGGCGTCTATCGAAGGCCGGAGGATTCGCATACCAACGAGGTGCTTCTGAATGACGTCCTGCAGCCGGGGGTGGAGCAGGTGGCTGCAGGCTATTTCATCTACGGATCGAGCACGATCATGGTCTACACCACCGGGAGCGGCACCGGGGTGCACGGCTTTACGCTCTTTCCGAGCGTCGGGGAGTTTCTGCTCTCCCATGAGAACATCCGCATCCCCGAGCAGGGCAAGACGTACAGTGTGAACGAGGGAAACTACGCCTATTGGGACGAGCGCACCCGCGGCCTGATCGACTATTTCAAGACGCCGGACAAGGAGACATCCAGGCCCTACACCTCGCGCTACGTCGGGAGCCTGGTGGCGGATTTTCACCGGAACCTTCTGAAAGGCGGCATCTTCATGTACCCTGCCGACCTGAAAGACCCCAAGAAGCCTACCGGCAAGCTGCGCCTGATGGTCGAAGCGAACCCGCTCGCCATGGTCGTGGAGGAGGCCGGGGGCTACGCCAGCGATGGGAATGGACCGATCCTCCAGATCGAGCCCGCGACCCTTCACCAGCGGGTCCCGCTCTTCATCGGCAGCCGCAAGGATGTTCAACTGGCGGAGGATGTCATCAGCGGCAGGCGGGTCCTGTGAAAGGCCATTAGAGCGGCATGTCCTTTCCGCTCTTGAGCATCTCGCAGAAGGTTTCGATTCGAAGGAGGGTCCGATTGTCGAGCGGGCCGGGCTGGTCGCCTTCCAGGGTCAGGATCGGGGTGTCCACGCCCTCGCGCAGGAGGATGTCGTATATCTGACGGTAGCAGAAGGTCTGGGTGTAATGGATCAGGCCGTCGAGCCTGCGCTCAGCGACGGCCGTGCGGATGTCGGCGATCCGTCCGGCCATATCGTAGGGATAGGTGTAGCGCAGGTAGGTCTCCACGAGCCCCTTTCCGCCCGCCGGCATCGAGAACTGGCGCTGCACCTCGTTGAAAACCACCTGGGCGTCCATGGCCTCCACCGCTTCGTAAAACCCGCTGAAAATGGGCGGCACCCCCAGAAAACCCAGCCGGATCCGCGGATCGCGTGAGGGGCGGCTCCGGGCCTTATCGAGAAACGTGTCCAGCCGTGCCTCGAATCCTACCGGATCCTGATCGAAATCCGAACTTCCGACGAGGAAAAGGTGATTCTCGAAGCCGCTGACGCGCCCCTCCCGGTACGTCATCTCATCCAACTGTTTGAGCTTCCGCCTGATCCGGTCCACGTCCCCCCGGGCCTTTTCCACGGACTCGCAGGTAGCGCCGAGGGCCCCGGCAAGGGCCTTCATGCGGCCTCGGAGCGCCCCGGCGGACCGGTCCAGAGGGTACTCGAAGTGGATGATCTCCACGCCCCGTCGCCCCAGGACCTCGCCAAGGGCGATGGTGTTGCTGCAATCGCCCCCCGTCACCGCCACCACACGCCGGAACCCCTTTTCCAGGACTGTCGCATAGATTCCTTTGATCCAGGTGCAGACGTTGCGGGCGAAGCCCGCCTCCTCCGCCTTGGCGACGAGCCGTTTCGGGTCCTCTGCGTTGATGAAGATGTTGTTCAGATCCACGGGCGTCAGGCCTGCCGCGAGGATGATCTCCACCGGTACGGTGGCCGTGATGCCGACCCGTTTGTCCATCGTCTTTTTCCTCGAAAAGAAGCTTGTCAAAGGCCGAAAAAGATGCGGGGCCGCTCCCTGCGGTCCAGACGGTGCAGCCCGGCCGCATGGGCTGCATCCAAGGCGGCGCTGAATTCTGCGGCGGTCAATCGGCGGTCGATCAGCCGATCCTTTCGGGCCTCCCAGCAGGGGCGGTACTGATCCATGACATTCACATAGGTGTCTGGCGAGATCTCGCGCGCCAGGAAGCGCATGATCTCGGCGGTTCCCCCGACGCTGTTGGGCATGACGAGGTGGCGCACCAGAAGCCCCTTGCGGGCGATCCCCATCTCGTCAAGGACCAGGTCCCCAACCTGCCGGTGCATCTCATGCAGGGCTTCCCGCGCGCGTTCGGGGTAATCGTCGGCCTGGCAAAACCGCTCGGCCCACTGCGGATCCCAGAACTTGAAATCGGGCATGTAGATGTCCACGACACCCTCGAGCAGCCTCAGGGCCTCCACCGATTCGTACCCTCCGCAATTGTAAACGAGCGGGAGCGAGAGCCCTTGCGGGACGGCTGCCGCCAGCGCCTCGAGCAGCATCGGCACGATATGGGTCGGCGTGACGATGTTGATGTTGTGGCAGCCCATCGCCGCCAAATCCAGCATCATGGCGGCCATCTGCCCGGGCATGACGTCCACCCCTTCGTTCCCGTGGCTGATCTCGGCATTCTGGCAAAAGCTGCAGAGCAGGTTGCACGAACTCACGAAGATGGTCCCCGATCCGCGGCGTCCGACCAGGGGCGCCTCCTCCCCGAAATGCGCGTTGTAGCTTGCAATGCGGGCCCTGCGGCCGGTCCGGCAGTACCCGGTTTCACCCGCCAGCCGGTTGATGCCGCAGCGGCGGGGGCAAAGCGTGCAGGACTCCATCATCCCGAGGCCGGCTTCGATCCTGCGTGCAAATTCTCCGGTTTCGAACAGACCGACATATCCCGGCACCCATGCTCCCTCGGCCATGTGCCCTCTCCTTCACGAGGTCGATGCCTCACGAAAACAATTCAGCCTGCAACCTGGCTCTACCCCTTCACTCCCTGTCTGATGGAGTTTAGCACTTGGAAAGCTCTCCATGTACGCCATCTTCTGTGATCGGACTGCCTGGCACACAGCCCGCAAAAAACAATCCCCCTGAGGGCTGGACCCCCGGGGGGAGCGTTCCGGGACATCGGAGGAGCGGTGCGGCCGGCTAATCCCTGGTTTGCCCGAAGATGCGCAGGAGCATCAGGAAGAGATTGATGAAGTCCAGGTACAGGGAAAGCGCCCCCAGGATCGCCCCCTTCCGCAGGACCCCCGCCTCCAGATCCGCCGGCTGAGCGAGCGCCATGTTCTTGAGCTTCTGCGTGTCCCAGGCAGTCAGCCCGACAAACACGAAGACTCCGATGTAGCTGATGATGAGGCTCATTCCGCTGCTGCGGATGAACAGGTTCACGAGGGATGCGATGATGATCCCGATCAGGCCCATCATCAGGAATCCGCCGAAAGAGGTCAGGTCGCGCTTCGTCGTCCAGCCGTAGATGCTGCATCCCACGAATGTCCCCGCGCAGATGAAAAAGGTGCTGACGATGGATGTCTGCGTGTAGGCAAGGAAGACGAAGGAGAGAATCACCCCGTTCAACCCGGCGTAAAGCACGAAGAGCCCGGTCGCCGCCCCGGCGCTGAGGCGGTTGATCGCGCCGCTGATGGCGAACACGAGGCCGAGCTGGGCAACGATGAGGACGATCAGCATCAGGGGGTTCTGGACAAGGGCAGCCTGGAGCCCCGGGCTGTTGGCGACGTAATAGGCGACGAAGCCTGTCAGACCGAGGCCCACCGCCATCCAGTTGTAAACGCTGCGCACGAAGCTGTTGACCAGGACCCCGGTCCGGGTCTGTGTCGATGCCGCCGTTACCATGTTTTCAAACCTCCTTTAAATTTGATTAATACCGTTTTATCGGCGCTGCCGCGTGCGCCGCCGTCGAACCCGTTTTCGAGATTTCGAACTATTTTATATATCATAAGGATTTGAAAAGGTTCGTTCAATATTTTTCGGTTGAACTTTTCGCAGTTTGGGCCTATTGGATAGGGTCATGGACCATAACAACCGCCTCTACATCGCGATGGTCGGACTCCCCGCAAGGGGAAAATCGACCATCGCCACCAAGCTTCGTGAAAATCTCGTTCGGGACGGGATCAAGGTCCGCATCTTCAACAACGGCAATCTCAGGCGCCGCTATATCCGGAAAGACACCTCCTATGCGGAATTCTACGACCCGAGGAACCAGAACGGCGTCGCCCTCCGCGAGAAGATCGCCTTTATGAACATGGATATGGCCCGGCGCTACCTCGAAAGCGGCAAGGGTCAGGTGGCTATTCTGGATGCGACCAATGCCAGCGTGAAGCGTCGGATGATGCTGGTCGAGCGCCTGAAAGGGCACCCGCTCCTCTTCATCGAATGCATCAACAACGACCCGGAGATCCTCGAGGCCAGCATTCTGCGCAAGATCGACCTGAATGAGTTCCAGCACCTGTCTGCGGAGGAGGCCGTAGCGAGCTTCAAGAAGCGCATCCGGTATTACCAGAGCATCTATGCCCCCCTATCGGAGGAGCGCAACTTCGTCAAGCTCGACTCCCTCAACAACCGCATCAATGCGGAACGGATACAGGATCCGATTCCCCACTACGACCGCATCCGCGATTTCCTCGTCACCGACACCGTCAAACACCTCTACGTGATCCGTCATGGTGAGACCACCTTCAATCTCGAAAACAGGATCGGCGGGGATTCGGGGTTGACACAAAAGGGGCGTTGGCAGGCGGAGGCCCTGGCTGCGCACTTCAAGCGCAGGAAGATCCCCATCATCTTCACCAGCAAGCGCATCCGCACGATCCAGACAGCACAGCCGATCCAGGCCCTTCAGCCCTGCTGCACGATCATCCCCCTGTCCGAATTCGACGAAATCGACAGCGGCATCTGCGAGTGCATGAGCTATGAAGAGATTCGGCGGGACATGCCGGAGGTCTACCTCGCCCGGCAGGCGGACAAGTATCATTATGTCTACCCGCAGGGCGAAGGGTATGCCACCATGAAAGAGCGGATCGACCTCGGGATCAAGAAGGCCCTCTACCTCAGCTGCAACTCCGAAAACATCATGATCATCGGCCATCGCGCCGTCAACCGGATGATCCTCTCCCACTTTCTCTACCGCCGCCAGGAGGACGTCCCCTATATTTACATGCCCCAGGATCGGTACTACCATATCGTCGCGACACAGGACAGGAAGCTCTTCGAACTGAGGAAGTACTGATCGGATGGAGCCGCACGCGGGTGCAGCGGCAAGAACTTCCCTTGAGCTTGTCCGGAGCGTAAAGGTTTGATGACAGGAGTAAAAAGGGTTGCAGATCGAAGAAGCGTAGCCTATATCGAAGTTCGGGAAAAAGGCTTGCCAACAAAGGTGGTTAAAAGTCAAGAGGAGGGTGAGTGATGATGAAAAGGATGCTCTGTGCGGTGCTGGGTCTGTTGCTTTTGCCGTCGCTTTCTCCCGCATTTGAAACGGGCGGAGTCCAATTCCCCCTCGAACTCGAGGCGGGGGATCGAACCCTTTTGTTGAACGGCGCGGGCCTGCGGAAGAAATTCGTGGTCAAGGTCTATGCCTGCGCCCTTTACCTCACTGCACCCAACAGCTCGGAAAAGGCGATCCTCGAGGCCGACGAGCCTATGGCTATCCGCATGCAGTTCATCCGGGGGGACATCGATCCTGCGACCCTGATCGAAACCTGGAACGAAGGCTTCTCGAAGACCAGCGGGGGGATAACGCCCTCTCTCCAGGAAAGGATCGACGCCTTCAATGGCTGTTTTACGGAAAAAACCCGTGAGGGCGACGTGTGGGACCTCATCTATCTTCAAAAGGAAGGTGTCCGGGTCGTCCTCAACCAGCAGCTGAAAACGACCATCGCCGGCGCTGATTTCAAGAAGGCGCTCTTTGGAATCTGGTTGGGCGATTCCCCGCCGAGCCAGGATCTGAAGCGGGGCATGCTGGGAAACCCCTGACGGCTCATGCGTTGAAGACGGTTTTCTCTGATGCCCGCAGCCGGGGACGGCAGGGATCCAGGGGTTTTTTCGCCCTGCAGAAGACGCTGACAGCATAGAGGGCATTTCCCTCTTGCTTTTTTATAAAAATGCTTTATTAATATAAATCTTTAATTCACTCTACGCGATTGAGCGGGTTCAAAGCTATGCCGAAGACCACCCAGCGAAAAATCCTGATCGTCGACGACAGCCCATCGATTCTGGAAACGCTTGCGGATATGTTCAGGAAGGAGGGCTACACAGTCGCCACCGCCCCGGGCGCTGCCGGCGCGCTGGAACTTCTCAGCAAAGAGGCCTATCCCGTCATGTTCATCGACCTCGACATGCCGGAGACTGGCGGACAAGAGCTTTGCAGGCGGATCCGCTCGACCATGCCTGGGCCCAGGATCTTCGCGATCACCGCTTATCCCAGCAAATATGAATTTTCCGAATGCGTCCGAGCGGGTTTTGACGGGTACTTTACCAAACCCTTCAACAAGAAGCTCCTTCTGACGACCGCACGACAGGCCTTCAAGGAATCGACAGCCAAAAGCCGCTGATCCCCTGCCCATCGATCCTGTTTGCGCTTTTCGAGCAAGCGCCCTGATGAGAAGAAAAAATCCCTCTTCCAGAAACGGAAACGGGTTGCGCTGAAGCGTCATTTTCCTGATGGACGCCGTTATATGATGCACTCCCCATCATCCGCCGCGTATTCGGGCACGCATTCCTTGAATTGAAGCCGGATCCCGCGTCCGTCTTTCGCTTCCGCGAGCCGCGCCATTTCATCGATTTGCCTGGCGATGTAGTTCCCGAAATTGAACGTCTCTTCGAATCTGGCCCTGTAATCGGAATACAGCACCATGATCTTGTCATGGGTGGTCTTGACGATCCCTTCGCCCTGGGTGATCAGCTCTTCGTAGAGCTTCTCGCCCTGGCGCAAGCCTATAAAGGAGATCGGGATGTCTCTTTCCGGCTCCTTTCCTGAGAGCCGGATGAGATCCCGGGCGATGTCCAGAATCCGCACCGGGACCCCCATGTCCAGGATGAATATCTCGCCGCCTCTTCCCAAGGCACCGGCCTGCAGAACCAATTGGCAGGCCTCCGGAATGGTCATGAAAAAGCGGGTGACTTCCGGATGGGTAACCGTAACCGGTCCCCCGCGCGCGATCTGCTCACGGAAAAGAGGCACCACCGAACCGGATGAACCTACGACATTTCCGAACCGCACCGCCATGAAGCGCGTCCCGCTCTCCCGATAGAGGTGCAGCAGCATCTCGCAGACCCGTTTGCTGGCCCCCATGACATTGGTCGGCCGGACGGCCTTGTCCGTCGAGATCATGACGAACTTTTTCACCTGGGCTGCAACCGCGGTTTCCATCAGGATCTTCGAGCCTACGATGTTGTTGTTGACGGCCTCCCAGGGGTTTCGCTCGAGCATTGGCACGTGTTTGTAAGCCGCCGCATGAATGACAACGTCCGGGCGGTATTTTCCGAAGATCTTTTCCATGAGCGTCCGATCCTGGACCCGCCCGAGGACCGTCGCATAGTCGAGATAGCCGACCTTGTGTTTCAGCTCCATTTGGATGCTGTACAGGTTGGACTCCGCAGCGTCCACCAGCACCAGCCTTTCGGGGTGGAAGCGGATCAGCTGCCGGCAGATCTCTGAGCCGATCGATCCTCCTGCGCCGCTGATCAGGATCGTCCGATTCTTGAGGTAATTCTGGATGGCGGTGACGTCCAGTTCCACCGGCTCCCGACCCAGAAGATCTTCGTAGCGCACATCACGCAAGGTTTTGATACTCACGCTCCCGTCAATCAACTCTCCGATCCCGGGGAGGGTCTTGGAAGGAACGCCTGCCTCCTTGCAGGATTCCACAATCCTGCGGATCACTTCCCCCTTCACGGAAGACATGGCGATCAGCAGTTCTTCCGCCCTTGTTTCACCGAGCAGACGCTTCAAATCGGAAACAGGCCCCAGAACCGGAACGCCGTGAATCGTCAATCCTTTTTTATAGGGATCATCATCGACAAAGCCGACGGCCTGGTAGAACATCCTCGGGTTTTCCTTGATCTCCCGGAGGACCTTCTCGCCGAAATTTCCGGCTCCCGCGATCATCAGCCTCTTTTTAAGGGGTGTTTCCCCTTGGGCATGTTGAAAGAAGTTCGAATGGACCGCCTTCTTGACAAAATAGATCCGCACCAAGACCCTTATGCCCACCAGGAAAACCAGCGTCAGGAGGCCGTCGATGATGAACACCGAGCGCGGATATCCTTCGAGCCGGTAGGAGAGCCCCACCACGGCCGTCAGAAGAAGGGAGGAAAGCGCAACGCCGTACAGCAGACGATACAGATCGCGCAGGCTCGTGTAACGCCACATTCCGCGATACATTCCGCAGAAGAGGAAGCACGATATCTTGATCGGGATGACGAGCGGAAGGAGCTGGCTCAGGAGAGGCCATTGGCGCTTCGGTATGGTGAATTCGAAACGAAAATAGAATGCGAGGAAAAGCGCAGCGAGGACCAGCAGGCTGTCGATCGCCAGCATGATATAGAAGTTTCGCCTCTTGAGGAGATTCAGCATACGCATTTCCATCGGAATGGGGAACGGAGGGCCTCCACTCGACTTGCGGCGGCAGCGGCATACGATCCGCCGCATGGGAAAATGCCCGCGCGCCCGCTCAACGCCGTTGCCGTTTCATGCAATGCACAGAGCACGGCACGCTTTCAATGCCGCAGATACGCCCACAGAATACCCAGATACTCATGGATCACGTTGTCGGCCTTGGCCAGGTTTTCGCTTGAAGGATAAAGGTCCTCCGGCGACCAACGAGACCTTCCGGCGGCGCTGTAATCGACAGGCGCAGGGATCGGATGCATCCCAAGACGTTCGAAGAGAAGCATCGCCCGCGGCATGTGCGCCGCGGAAGTCACCATCAGGAAGGGCTCCTCACCGACGATCCGCAGGATAGCCTCCGCCTCCTCTTCGGTATCGCGCGGCGTGCCGCATACCGTCAGGTCGGCAGCCGGGATTCCAAGTGTCTCGGCCGCCTCGGCCATCGTTGGACCGCTTCCGGCTTCACCCAGCCATGTCCCTCCAGAGACGATGAGCCGGCCATCCTCGAGACCGTGATAAAGCCTGATTCCTTCGAGCAGCCTGGTCGCGCTGACAGGCCTCAGACGCGCCGTTGCGGGGAGGTTGTCCGCCTCGATGCTCCCCCCGCCGAGTACCGCAACATAACCGACTTTCTGTGCCGGATCAAGCTCCATGACCGGCATGTGGCGCTGTTCCAGGCATCGGGCGAGAAAGTCCGGCACGGGTGAATAGGCAAAGATCAGAAGCCAAAAGGTGCCGATCGACACCAGCAGGCGCCCTGCCTTGCGCCGCCTCGCCGTCCACAGGAGCACCAACCCCAAAACCAGAAAAACGGTCGAAACAGATAGCGGCAGGAATAGCGGCGACACCGCTTTTTTCCAGAAAAAGAGCATCGAGCATCACCTCCAGCTTCTATTTGGGCCGGCTCAGGACCCGGCTGCGCCCCGAGGGGAAGCGAAGCGTTCACGAAACGGACTCTTAGCGGGCATTCCGGCGAATGTCAAGAAGCAACAGGCATGGATTGCATGCGCAGCGTTATCGGTGTATCATGGAGGCAACGGGGGGAGGTATCGGATTGAACGAATCATGGCCAACAACTGAACACCCTGTTCTTTCGAGAGGTAACCCATGGAATTGAAAGAAATCAAGAAGGTGCTTTCCGGCGTCTGCGTGGCGACCCTCATATCCGGCGCGGGGCTGGTCTTTGCCGGATCCTCGAGTGGCTGAGGGGGCGCCAAAGGCGGTGCAGGCAGCACCCAACCACCTGGAAAAGCGGCCGGTTCCTCGGGGTGAGGCGGGCAGCAAAGCGGCGCTGGAAGCGCCCCGCAAGCCCAACCCGGTGAAGCCGATCAAAATGCAACCCAACCTGCCGGAGAAACGACGCAGCCACAAAAACAGCCCGGCCAAAGCGGCTGAGGCGGCAGCAAGAAGTAGTGCGGTCCGCACTGCGAAGCTTTTTTTTGTAAGGTTTTTTGTGATCCTCCCCCCGTCCCACGCACATGAAACGCGCAATGTGGAGATTCGGTGAAACACCAGGAATGTTTCCAGAGTGTTCCTGCGCGAGACAGGCATGCGGTGTTCTTTGTTCAACCTATACGGTTGAAACGGCGGCCTGCGCCAAGGCCTGACTCGATGGCCATCGAGTTTTCGACCCCTTTCCGTCAGGGAGGCTGCCGGGAAATTCCGCCGTCATTGCAACGCCCCAGCCGGCGGCAGGCTGACGAAGCCGGGCCGCGAAGCGGCCTGGCGGCCTGGCGACCGCTTTTCGATGATATCGGATGAACGCGGTGAGAGCAGAATGGACAGCGAAGCGGAACGACCCTTTCGGACACAGTTTCCTCATTGCCGGCGATTGGTCGGCGAGTCCCGCTGGCGTCAATTCGAGGGATCCTGCCCGAGCCCGCCCGGCTCGGAAAGCTTCTACCAAACCCTGCAGGATATGTTCGAAGAAAGGCCCTTTATCGGGGACCTTGCGCGGCTCGAAGGAGCGATCGGGGAGGCGGCTTCGATTCAGCTGCCGGCGCGCCGCTCATTCGAGCGGATCGCCGTCAATCCCACGCTGAGTCTTCTCGATCTCGGCTGGAAGCATCTCCCATCCCTCATGAACGATCCTGATGGGGCCCCCGAACCGCAAAAGGGGCGCGAGTTCGTGCTTGCGTATCGCCACCCCGAAAGCGGCGACGTCATTTTCCGCGCAGCCGGGAATGACGATCTTCTCGCCTTGAAATTGCTCGCCGATGAAATCCCCCGGAAACAGGCGGCGGAAGAGGCCGGCATCCCGCCGGCGGCCCTGGATCAGGCGGTCGACCGAGCGGTTCGGACCGGTCTGCTGATCGCCCCGCCTTCCGCGATCAGGCGGAGCGAAACGCTGTTTTCGATCCCCGAGGGGTTTGAAGAGCGTTTCCTGACGGCCGACGTGTTCACGCTTCAGTGGCACATCACCCAGGCCTGCGACCTCCATTGCAGGCACTGTTACGACCGCTCGGCAAGAACCTCCCTCCCTTATGAAACGGCGCTCGGCGTCCTGGAGGGGTTCTACGGCTTCTGCGAAGCAAAGCACGTCCGCGGTCAGATCTCTTTTACGGGCGGGAACCCCCTCCTCCACCCTCGCTTCCTCGAACTCTACCGGAGGGCGTCCGATCTGGGCTTCGCCCTGGCCGTCCTCGGAAACCCGGCTTCGCGCGAAGACATCGAAGCGATTGTCGAAATCGAAACGCCCGTTTACTACCAGGTGAGCCTCGAGGGGTTGAGGGAGCACAATGACGCGGTCCGGCAGGCGGGCCATTTCGACCGCACCCTCTCCTTCCTGGAACTCCTGCGGGAGTTCCGCATCTACTCGATGGTGATGCTCACCCTTACCGACGCGAACATCGATCAAGTGCTGCCGTTGGCTGATCTCCTGCAGG
The DNA here is from genome assembly GCF_000422285.1 of Desulfatiglans anilini DSM 4660. Lineage (NCBI taxonomy): Bacteria > Pseudomonadati > Thermodesulfobacteriota > Desulfobacteria > Desulfatiglandales > Desulfatiglandaceae > Desulfatiglans > Desulfatiglans anilini. The sequence continues at coordinate 116,579 of NZ_AULM01000005.1, read as the reverse complement.
GGCGGACCGACCTGTTCACCTTCAACCGGCTTTCACTCGTGGGGGAAGGAGTGCACTTGCGGCTGCCTTCGCAGGAGGCCTACCGAAGGTTTTGCGAGGCCTATCTCGAGGCGGCGACGAGAAACCCTGTCATCGGCGTGAAGGACAACCTTTTGAACCGTCTGCTGTACGAAAGAGGAAACGGGGTTTTCGGTGGGTGTGCCGGCTATGGTTGTGGAGCGGCATTCAACTTCATGACGGTGCTTCCGGATGGAGAGGCCCACGCCTGCCGCAAATTTCCCTCCCCGATAGGAAATGTCCTGACGTCAAGCATCCTCGAAATCTATGAGGGTGAGGCGGCCGGTCTTTACCGCGCAGGCTCCGAGGCCTGCGCGTCCTGCGCGATACGTCCTGTGTGCGGGGGGTGCCTGGCGATCGCTTACAGCTCTGGGATCGACATCTTTCGGGAGCGTGATCCATTCTGCCCGGGGCCTCTCTAGAGGATCCTTTCCAGACCCCTCCCGGGAGCCCGCCGCTCTGCGGCGGGCTCGTTCGGCGCAACGTCCGCCTCATCTCAGCCGAATCACCGTTTTAAGGATGGTCACTCTTCTTCCTTAAACAGCAAACGCCTCGTCTCACCAGACCCTGAATCTTTCAAAAAATCCCCTCTGTCTTTGAAGGCGGCAGTCGATCCCCCTCAGCCGTTGCAGTTTCGTTTAGGGCAGGTAGTTGAACTTCGCGCCTTTGGTGGAATCCTTCCCGGCCTCCGGGGGTTTTTCGTCGGCCGGTTCATCCGGGTCATCGGCGGGGGTCAGGTAGCAGAGTGCGCTCCCGGTCCTGGCATCAGCGATGAGCCGCGCGCTCAGCCCGGCTGCCGCTGAAGGGACGTGGATCAGCTTGATGACCCCCTCGAACCCTTCGGCCTCGGGGAGCAGGCGCAGAAGGTCGTTTCGAGCGCCGTCGAAGAAGCTCCGGTTGAAGGCCGTTTCCGATTCATCTGGATAGAGCGGCAGATAGATGATGCGCGATTCCACCAGATCGAGAAAAAAGTGGGTTCCGTAGGAGACATCCGGTACATGCCCGTGCTCCTCCCGGGCCATCTCGACGAGGATCGCCGCATTGTTGATGTCGGAATAAGTGGCGTTCACTCCGAGGTTGATGTTCGAACTCCCCCAGCGGCCGGGGCCCATCATCATGATCCGGTGGGCGGTAAACTCCGGGTGGCGGTTCAGCCGCCCGACCATCCGTCCGACCACGCGTTTGGCCTCGAGCGGGGTTTGGCTGGCATAGACCTGGGGATCGATGTAGACGATGTAGCGGATATCGCGGACCACGCCGCCCGAGATCGTACGGTTGGCCCTGAAGAGAATCCGTTCGGGCGCGATGTCGACCGGGATCCTGGCCGAGGCCGCCGCGCCGGGCAGGCGCATGGGCCTGCACTGCAGCAGGTTGACCTTGATCTCGCCGTCGGGCGCCACGAAGGCCGTAAATTCAGTATCGACGGTATAGCCGTAGGCCGCCTCCAATTTGGCGAGGAGATCCCGCATGATGGGGACGAAGCGCGTGCGGGCGATCAGACGGTCGAAGGTGAGCACCGGTTGCTCGAGATCGGAAAGGCTGTCGCCCTCGACCTCTTTCAGGAAGCCTTCCTTCATGTCGGATGCGAAAAAGCAAAAGGACGGGAAGCCGTCCGCGCCCACGGCCTCAGGCATGGGAAGGCTTCGCAGGCGGTTTTCAGCGATGTCCAGGACGTCCATCCGATGCTGTGAATAAACCGCCAGCTTGTGAGGCGCCTCCGGGCGCAGCTTCGGGTGGCTCACGGCGATCAGACGCGTGTAATCCCCCCCGAGCCGATTGACCGCGCGGGTCCCGAGGCCCAAAACCAGGCGGATCATCCCCTGCTCAGGGTCGATGCGGTCCGTCCACCGGTAGAGGTTGTGGGAAAAGGCGACCCCGGCAAGCGGAGGAAAAAAATAGTGCCGATGACGCATCCCGGATACGCGCTGGATCAAAATCGCCATCTGCTCGTCGGACTCCCCGAGCCCCCTCTGACGTCTGTAGGCGAGGGCGTCGGGATTCACCGCACTCGCATAAACGAGCTTGATCGCCTCGAGGAAGGCCTCCATGCGGTCCTCGGGGCTGCCCTGGTTGACGCAGAATTCACTCCGGTATTTTCCCGCGAAGGCGTTCCCGAAGCCGTCCTCCAGGAGGCTGCTGGAGCGCACAATGATCGGGGCCTGTCCGAAGTAGTCCAGTAGGTCCTTGAATTGCTCCATGATCTCGGCCGAGAACCCTCCCGCCCTGAAACGGTCCTCCACCGCCTCGAACTCCTCGGGCAGGATCCGGGAGTTGCGGGTGAGGCGCAGACGCAGTCTGAAGAGTCCATTGTTGACGAGAAAGGTGAAAAAGACATCGGATCCCACAAAGAAGGAGTCGTGTTCCTCCAGGACCTCCGAAAAATCGACCGGCCCGGGGTCCGAAAGCAGAATGCGGCGCGCCAGGAGCATCCCGGCTGCCTTTCCGCCGATCCGCCCCGAACCGATCAGGCGGTTGCGGATCGCCAGCAGATCATGGATCGTCAGATAGCGCTCCGCCAGCCGCCGGAACTCGGGATAGGGTCCGATCAGCATCTGAGCCAGTTCCATCTTGAGCGCCTGGACCTCCACCGTGCCTTCGAGGCGCTCGAGCTCTTCGGGATCGTACTGGGAGAGCTTCCGATAGACGCTGTGCCAAGGGGCGATGGAGTCCGCCTTGATCTTGAGGGGCGATTTGCTGGCCGAAATCAGGATGCTTGAAGCATCTCCGCTCCGAAAGACCGGGGTGAGCGTTTCCCCCGTGAAGATATGCGGCAGGAACATCTCGGAGGAGTAGCGGTCGAACACCTTGATGGGGTGGATGTAGAGGTCGTTCTGAACGTGGTAGAGGTCGATGACGACCTGGGAGGTATCACGAATCCGCGCGACGGCGCTGTGCGAATGCTGCCCGCGCTTTAGGGCAAAATAGGCCACCGTGTCAAGTTCGTGGAGATAGGGGCAGGTGACTTGGAAGAAGTTCGCCAGGAGCTCGTCCGTCGCCCACTCGCCCACGAGCAGGGAGAGGTTGTCGAAGACGTAAAAGACGCCGGCCCCCTGCTCCTCGATGACCTTGTTCACCTGGGCGCTGAACAGATCGAACCCGGGGCGCGGATCGACCTCGATCGTCTGGAGCCCCGGCTTCTCCGGGATGATCCTCTGGTGCGGGGCGAAGCGCAGATACACCACTTTGCGTCCATCGTGCAGAGCCTGTTGCACGAAGGGGCAGGCCACCTTGAGATAGTTCTCGAGCCGATCCACCTGGAAGACGACGTTGTCCCCCAGGCGCAACCCGCCGAGCACCTGATTCAACGCCGGGATGCCGCTGTCAACCGTCTTGGTCTGCAACATGGAGGCCTCGTCCGCAAATGCTGTGCCGCTCCGAGACCCCGGCCGCCGCCACAGGACCCGCCACGAAGGCGGCGGGTCGCTGAACGGCGGTCGGGCCTTACCGAACCGGTGCGCCTGTTAGACCCACCCGCGCACTTTCATGGCTTCCACCACCCGGGCAACCGCCACGGCGTAGGCCGCCTTGCGCATGTTGATGGCGTGCTTCTCGCTCATCTCCGCCACCTCGTGGTAGGCGCGCGTCATCCGTTTGTCGAGCTTCTCGTGGACCTCTTTTTCGTCCCAGTAATACATGGAGGCGTTCTGCACCATCTCGAAATAGGAAACGGTGACGCCGCCGGCATTGCAGAGGAAGTCCGGGATGACGTGCACGCCCTTTTCGTAGAGGATCTCGTCGGCCTCGGGCGTTGTCGGACCGTTGGCGAGTTCCATCACGATCTTCGCCTTGACACGGCCGGCGTTCCGCTGGGTCAGCGTGCCCTCGAGGGCCGCGAGTACGAGCACGTCCACGTCCATTTCCAGCAGTTCGTCACTCGTGATGCACTCGCCGCCCGCGCACTCCAACACGGTGGAGGTGGCCTGTTTGTGCTGGTTCACCGCCATGGCCGAAAAACCGCCCAGGCAGCAGACCGCCCCGCGCGAATCGCAGACCGCCACGATCTTCGAACCGAACAGGGATTCGGCGAGCGAAGCCGCGAAGCTGCCCGCGTTTCCGAACCCCTGCACCGCGATGGTCGCCTTTCCCAAATCGAGGCCGATTTTCTTCGCCGCCTCGCGCAAGGTGTACAGACCGCCCCGCGCCGTCGCGTCGCCGCGCCCCGGGGAGCCACCGATCACCAGGGGCTTGCCGGTCATGACCCCGAACTGATTCTTTCCTACGATGGAGGAATACTCGTCCACCATCCAGGCCATCACCTGCGGATTGGTGTAAACGTCCGGCGCAGGCACATCCTTGTCAGGGCCGATGAAGGACGCGATGGCCTTGATGTAGCCGCGGCTCACCCTTTCCAACTCCTGCTGCGAGAGCTCCTTGGGGTTGCAGATCACGCCGCCCTTCCCGCCTCCGAGCGGAAGGTCGAGCAGAGCGCACTTCCATGTCATCCAGGCGGCGAGGGCCCTCACCGTGTCGATGGTCTCATCGGGATGGAAGCGGATGCCGCCTTTTGTCGGCCCCTTCGCATCGTTGTACTGGACGCGGTAGCCCTTGAAGAGCCGGGTGGTGCCGTCATCCATGTGAACCGGAAAGGTTACATGAAACTCCCGCATCGGATGCAGAAGCCCCTGCCGAGTGCTCTCGTCCAGTTTGAGGATGTCGGCGCAAGCGTTGATCTGCCGCTGTGCGATCTCGAAAGGATTGTCTTGGTTGCCGGTGGACATGGTTTCAATACCTCCTGAAAGATTTAGAGTGAACCTTTTTCCGTAAGACGTTTGGCGTGGTCGAGATGGTGTTTCAAAATCCACATCTTCTCGAGGAACTCGGGCCATCCGCAGGCGGGAGTGAATCCCTCCCGAGCACTCGGATGCACGACCACGTTCTCGACCACATTTCCCTGGAACTCCTGCCAGATGTCGCCCCAGCTGTCCTGGGCGCCCTGGATCAGAGACCCCATGACGTTTCTGAAATGGCGCTGCCTTTCCTCCGGCGAAAGCTCCCGGTGCGCCGCTCCCTGTTCTGTACGCGCGCTTCCGACCAGCCTCAGCTGTTTTTCCATCGCTCCGCCTCCCTTCCGTCTTTCTCCCTGCCGATATCTCCCTCGCAGAGACGTTTCGCATAGTCGATCTTCACACCCAGGACATGCAGCTTTTCGAGGAGTTCGACCCTTTCGCCGACGAGCCGAAGAGACTCGGAGCCTTCGGCATCGTCCAAAATCTCCATGCAGCTGCGCGGATCTTCCAGAGCGAGCCAGATCTCCTTCCAGAGGCCGATCGCCTCGGCAAGCACGCTCGCAGCCACGCCCCTGAAGTGCCGGAGCCTTGCATTGGTGCGCTCGATCTCCCGCCTCTTGGCGGCGTCATCTTGCGTTTCCCCTTCGCGCGCCCGGGCCTTGGCGGTTTCGTTCATCGTGACCACCCTCTCAAGCATGTTCCAGTTCCATGGCGTGACGCGCTGTTTCCGGCTCATCACCGGTGCGCCACGCTTCCCTGAGTCGTTTCCCAACGGGTGTTGATTTGGTTGGTGACTGTTAAAGCAATAGGTGTGCCAAGGGATAAGAGGGAAATGCAAGCCTCTATTTGATATTTTAAATAGATCCCTTATAGTATATATCTAATGCAGCAATATAACGATGCAGGACCCATTCCCTGCGCAGTCTCTGCACAGCCCTGTTCAATAACGTGCCTCGGCTCTACACAGTTCTTGCTTGTTCTGAGATGCAGCGAGGAGCGTGGGGATTTTGGAGATCGCGGGGAGCGAGAGGGCAGCGGGGATGGTTGGGAACTGCAGACGGAAGATGATTCGGCTGGAAGGCCGGTCATTCGGAGGGGGAGCCTGTGATGCCGAATTTTTTCATCCGAAGCCGGAGGGTGTTCCGACTGATGCCAAGCATCCGTGCCGCCTTGACCTGGTTCTGGCCGCAGTGACCGAGCACCCGGATGATGCAGCCGCGCTCCAGGATCTCGAGCATGTCGCCGCTCCCGGTTTCTTCCACCGCCCGAAGAAGATCGGGGAAGAGTTCATCCATCTTCCGTTCGATGCGCTCGAACACGGAGCCGCGCTCTTCGCCGGGGGATGCAGCGGTGCCGTCACGGACAAGCTGTATGTGCTCAGGAAGGATCATATCCCCCTGCGAGAGCAAGACCGCCCTGCGGATGCAGTTCTCGAGTTCCCGTACGTTGCCTGGCCACGGATAGGCTTGAAGCCTTTCAAGCACGGCTTCGTCGACGTAGCGGATGGGGGCGTCGTATTCCTCGCTGAAGCGGGCGATGAAGTGCCTTACGAGGGCGGGGATGTCCTCATGGCGCTCCCTGAGCGGGGGAAGCTCGATGGAAATGATCTTCAGCCGCCAGTAAAGGTCTTCCCTGAAACGCCCCTCCTCCACTTCGCGCTCCAGGTTCTTGTTGGTGGCGGCGATGATCCTCACGTTCGCCTTGAGGGTTTCGGTGCCGCCAAGGCGTTCGAATTCGCCGTATTGGAGGACACGCAGGACCTTCGCCTGCGTACCCAGCGGCATATCGCCGATCTCGTCGAAGAAGAGGGTCCCGCCGTCGCAGCGCTCGAACTTCCCCAGGTGGACCCGCTCGGCCCCGGTAAACGCGCCCCGTTCATGCCCGAAGAGCTCGCTTTCGAAGAGGGTCTCAGGGATGGCGGCGCAGTTGACCGCCAGAAAAGGCTTGTCCTTGCGGTGGCTGTGGTGATAGATCGCGCGCGCTACCAGTTCCTTGCCGGTGCCCGATTCGCCGGTGATGAGAACGATGACGTCCTTGCCGGCAACCTGCCCGATCAGTTTGTAGACGGCTTGCATTCGCTTGTGGCTGCCGATGATCCGGGCCGCCCGCCCCTGCTCCGCCGGCTTCGGTCCCGCATCCGGGTAGCTGACCACCTCCTTCATGAGGTGATTCACCGTCAGGGCGTCCGCCACCAGCCGCTTGAGCTCATCCCGCTCGAAAGGCTTCGGGAGGTAATCGTAGGCGCCGCGCTTCATGGCCTCGATGGCCGTGTCCGTGGTGCCGTAGGCCGTCATGATGATCACGGGGGTTTTGACCTGCAGCCGGCGCAGCTCGCGCAGGGTGTCGAGGCCGTTCATTCCGGACATCTTGTAGTCGAGCAGGATCAGATCGAAGCTTTCCCTCCCCGCGACCTCGAGGGCCTGCTCCCCGCGGCTGCAGGATTCGACCGTATAACCCTCCCTCGAAAGGAACCGGCGCAGGAAATGCACCAGGCCTTCATCGTCATCGACGATCAGCACCTTTTCCATCGCTCTCCTTCTTGCCAGTCTGGAATGGGGATGAAGACGGAAAAAACGGTCCCGATCCCCTCCCGTGATTGCACCTTGATCATGCCGCCGTGCCGCTGAAGCGTCGTGAATGCGATGGAGAGGCCCAAACCGGTTCCTGTGGCCTTGGTGGTGAAAAAGGGATCGAAGAGCCGCGGGAGATTCTCGGCATCGATGCCGGGCCCGGTGTCTTCGACATCGATGCGGACAAAACCCGGGCCGGCTCCAGCCGGACCGTCCTTTCCGTTTTCGGTTCCGGCCCGGATCCGGAGTTCCCCCCCGGCGGTCACCGCCTCGAGGGCGTTGATCATCAGGTTGACGAACACCTCCTCGAGCTGCTTCCGGTCCCCCCGCACGCGCGGAAGATCGTCCGGAATCTCCGCCGCGATCAACGTCTCCTGCTGTCTTGCGCGGGGGCCCGCCACCAGCAGCGCCTCTTCGATCAGTTCAGCCGGGTCGATGTCGGCCAGGATCGGGGTCTGCGGCCGCGCGAAATCGAGGAAGCGGTTGATCGTGGCCTCCATCCGGCGGATCTGCGTCATGGCCACCTGGTAGTCTTCCTCGACCTCCGGGGAGATCTCGATGTCGTCTTCGATGGATTCCAGGTACAACTTGAGGGACGTCAGCGGCGTGCGGATCTCGTGGGCGACGCCTGCAGCCAGCCGTCCGAGCGCCGCCAATTGCTGCGAGCGGGCGGCCGCCTCCTGCGTCCGCTTCAGTTCGACGCCGGTTTCCTTCAACTCGGCCTCACGCAGCACGACCTGTGCCTCGAGGTTCTGCTGGCGATCCCTCAACTGTTCGGCCATCTCGGCAAAAGCAGCGTACAACAGGCCGATCTCGTCCTTCCGCTCGCTTCGGATGTCGCTGCGCTGATAGTTGCCGGCGGCGAGGCTCCGGGCGGCGCCGCTCAGTTTGCGGATCGGCGTCGCGACGGTGCGGGACAGTAGCCAGGCGGAAAGGAGCGCCGCCAGGGTTGAAAAAGCGGTCACCAGCAGAATATAGCGCCCCATGACATCAGCGCTGCGAAAGGCCTCATCCCGATCCTGCTCGACGACCAGCGCCCAGTCGGTGCCTTGGACCCTGGCCGAGGCCCCGATGACCTCGATCCCGCGGTAGTCCACGTAGGTGATCCGTTTTCTTCGCTCGCTGAAGATGTTTCTGAAGCTCTCGGACTGGGCGATGTTTTCCGTGAGGATCCTTTGCGGCTCTTTGTGGGCGAGAAACATCCCCTCGCGGTTGACCAGGTAGCACTCCCCCGTCTCGCCAAGGGAGATGGACAGGACCGCGGAAAGGATGGCGCCGGTTCCGACCGTGGCGCAGACGATGCGCTCCACCTTGTCAGGGTCGTTCCCCAGCGGCGCGGCAATGTGGAAGAAGGATTGGGGCACCTCCGGGTCGAACCGGATATCGGACATGTACAGGCGGCCCCGTCGCGCTTCTTCAAACCAGGCGCCCAGCGCCGGGAGGGGCGGCCCCCCCGGCGTGGCATAGATCAGCCCGCCGTCTCCCCCGACGACCGCAATCCCGCTGTAGACCCGGTAGTTCTCCTTCACCAGCCGGAGATAGGCCCCCATCGCTTCCAGATCTGCAGAAGAAAGGATCGAGGAGCCCGCCACGACGGCGATATCCGCTTTTCTCTCCGAGATCCAGCGCTCGAGGAGCGCCTCCTTGTCCCGCGCGAGCTGTTCGACCTGGTTGCCGGCCATCTTGAGGATGACCTCCTCCGCCGTCCGCATCGAAAAAAGCCCCACCGCGCAAAGCGGTACGAGCGCGAACAGCGAAAAGAGGATCATCAATTTACTCTGGATCTTCCTGAACAGCCCTTTTTACCCCCTAAGGTTTTGAAAAGTCCTCTCTACACAGGCTGTTAAAAAAGGCCCCTCTGCTGCGCTGCATCCATCCGGTGTTTCTGCGACGCACTTCTAGGGGCACCGCATTCCACGGGATTTTGCAGGCCCTGCATCCGGCTGTTTTTCAATAGCCTGCCGAGGTCACTCTGCCGCGCCCTGCCGCTCGTTGCTTCCGGGGCTCACGCGCTTCAGTTCCTGGAGAAGCTCCTGCAGCTTGCCGACGACCTCCTGCAGCCCTTCCTGGATTCGTTCGAGCCCTTCGAAGCCCGGCCCCGATGGCGCACCCGCATCGATCAGCGCCTGGTCCTCCTCGACCATGGGGGCTATGGCCGGCCCCTCGCCCACCAGGGCCTGGATGGAAGCGTCCATCGTCTTGTGCATCACCACCTGGCGGCTATCCGCGAGGATGATCCGGCGCAGTTCCGGAAAATCCAGTGTTTCCGGTTTCAGGAAGACCGGCTCGGCGTAGAGGACGGCGTCTCCGACCGGGATCACCAGCAGGATGCCGCGGAAGACCTCGGAGCCCACCTGGCCCCATAACGTGAATTGCTCCGAGATCACGGCGTCGTTGTCGATGCGCGCCTCGACCTGATTCGGGCCGTCCACGTGCCTGCCTGTAGGAAAACGGAACAAGAGCCTCTCTCCGTATCGATCCCCGTCGCTCCGGGCCGCGATCCAGCCGACCAGGTTGTGCCGGTTGGACGGTGTAAAGGGCTGGATCAGCAAAAACTCCTCCTTCGCTTCCCCCGGCAGGCGGCCGACGATGTAGTACGGCTTGAGGGCCTGCGCCTCGCCGAAGGAGGATTGGACGGGGATGGACCATTGATCCTCCTTGTTGTAGAAGACGACGGGGTCCTCCATGTGATACTGGAGGAGCATCTCCGTCTGGACGGTAAACAGGTCGAGCGGGTAGCGTGTGTGCGCCCGCAGGAAGTCCGGCATCTCGGTCATCGGCTTGAAGAGATTCGGAAAAATCGCTTGATACGCCCGAATCAGGGGGTCGGCCGGATCGCAGACGTAATAATCGATCGAGCCGTGGTAGGCGTCCACGACGGCCTTGACGCTGTTCCGCAGGTAGTTGAACCGCCTTTCCCACGGCGTCGCGTAAGGATAGCGCTGCGTGTAGGTGTAGGCATCCTGGATCCAGAAGAGGCGGCCGTCGGCCACGACGCTGTATGCCTCCCGGTCGCGCAGGAGAAACGGCGTCACGCTCGTGAACCGCTCCTGGACGGTCCGCCGGTATTGTATCAAGCTCTCGGGCTGGATCTCACCCGATATCAGGATGTTCAGATCGGCGAACTTCAGGGCGTAAACCAGACGTCGAAAAAAGGAGTTGAGCACAACGCCGCCCTCGCCGCCATAACTAGTGTAGACCGGACCGTTCGGGCCGGGATAGTTGAACTCCTGCATTTTGCTGCGCACGACCAGAAAATCCAGGCTTTTCAAGCCGAAGTAGATCTCGGGCCGATCGAGCCGAATCTCACCGGCGGGCGGTACGTCCTTGATCAGAAAACTCGGCCGGCCGCCGGATGCCACCTCGGTCACCGGGCTTACGGCCACGCCGTAGCCGTGGGTGAACTGGAGATGCCGGTTCACCCACCGCTGCGCCTCCTCCGGAAGCTTTTCCGCCGAAAGCTCCCGGGTGGCCAACATAACCTGGCGCAGGGTGTCCTCCACGATGTAGCGGTCCGTGTGCACCGCCAGGAAATCGTAATAGAGCCGGAAGAACTGGATCTGGTTGTAGCTCTGGAGCAGAGGCCCCTCGTCCCACAAGCGGACATTGCTGATCGTACCCTGGTTCGCAGCGACGGTGGCTGCATCGATTTCCCCCCGGGCCGGGTGGCTCCGTGTCTCGATCTCGGAGAGCCCGTAGGCCTTCCGCGTGAGGGCGATGTTGTGCGAGAGGAAAGGCCTTTCGCGGGCCAGTTCGCTCGGCTCGACCTGCAGCCGCTGAACGAGCATGGGGACCAGGCTCCCTGCCACGAGGTTCAGCGCCACCCATGCACCGAGGATATACAGGAAGACCATGTTGCGTCTGTATAAAAAGGAGGCGGCAAGCAGGGCGGCCGCACAGAGGACGGCGACCACCGTGAGAAAGCCTAGCGCCGGGAGGGTCACATGGCTGTCGGTGTAGCCGACGCCGTAAACGGCGCCCGTTTGCGAATAAAGCAGTTCGTAGCGCCCCAGCCAGTGCCCCGCAGCGATGAGCAGGAAAAGCAGCGCTCCCAAAACGGCCAGATGCCGCTTGACCCGCCCTTGGAGCGCGAAGCGCTCACCCCGCAGCGGGGCCGCCACGTAGTAAAAAGCCACGCACACCAGGAGCGTCCCGGCGACAAGGGTCACGCACCATGAGCGGACGAAGGCGAGCGCCGGGAGCGTGAAAATAAAGAACGACAGATCCTTCTGAAAAATGGGGTCGATTTCATTGAACGGCTGCCCGTTCATGAAAAGCAGCATCGTCTCCCATCTCGAGGCAGGCCGGGCCCCGAGAAGCAGGGCACCCAGGATGACGATCACGATCGTGCTCAGGATCAAGAGTTGGCGTGCGGAGCCCTGGACCCCCGGCGGGAGTTTGGCTCCGGGGACGGCCGACAGGCCCCCCATGAAGCGATAGGCCAGGAAAAGATTCACGGCGGCGAAGACGGCGAAGATCGTCGAGCCCGCGGCAAAAAGAAGGACCCGCGAAGAGAGGACTTTCATCAGCACCGCGCGATAACCGAGATCCTCGAACCAGAGAAGATCGGTGTAGAAAGAAAGCCCCCAAGCAAGCGCCCGCAGCAAGAAAACTGCCCCGAGCAGCAGCAGGATCCAGCGGAGTGTGCGCCTGAATTTTGCGAAATCCAGGTCCTCGATCCGAATCTGGGGCATTTCACCCCCGGGGTTCTCCGGTCCAAAAAAATTCTTCATACGTCACCTTATGGGATGAGGGTTCGTTCATCCGGCAGGGCCGCCGCCGATCGGCGGCGCCTTTTCGGTTCGTCGCTTCCAGCGAGCGCCAGGAAGGCGGTGCGGGGCTGGGCAGTCTGCCATCGGCCCCAAAGGCCCCGGAATCATCTCATTGATCCGCCCGGGCAGAAGCCTGTTCCGCAAGACCTTCGCATAACCGGACAGAAGAGTCAACCGCCGAGCGAACGGGGATTCGGCTCCTGAAACCCTTTCGATCCTCCGCGCTTCGATGGCGATCGGGCGCAGAAATATGCTTCCAATGCGACGATGCCTGAAAGGGTGCGCTTCCGCGAGTATGCCGGTCTTTCGCCAAGGCGCTCAGGCGGAGCATTTTCCCGCCAAAACTCCTCCACCCCCCGAGTCCGCTGATTTTTCTTCCTATTGTAGCGCAGATCCCCAAAGGCGTGGCCTATTCTCCGAAAATGCCGATCGTTGTTGCAGTCTGTTCTGCAGCCGATGCGAAGCAGGCTTTTACGGTCCGCGGGCAAAGACGTGTTGACCGGGAGAAGAACCGCGGGTAAAGTCAAAAAACAGGGATTGTCTGATAACGGACCCAGAGGCAAAAGCAAGAAAGGGGCGCACCCATGGAAAACACGAAAGTAAAGGATCTCATGCAACCCATCCAGTATTTCCCGCGCATCTCGAGCCAGGCCACGCTCATGGAAGCGGTCGACGCACTCGAGAAGGCCGATGAGGAGTTTCAGGCCGGAAAGGCTCCTCAGAGGATCCTGCTGGTCTATGACAAGACCGAAAAGATCATCGGGAAGATGTCCCCCATGGACGTGGTGCAGGGATTGGAGCCGAATTACGAGAGGATCGATCGATTGAAGGACATGCCCCGCTTCGGTTTGACCGAAACGATGCTCGAAGGCATGAAGCAGGAACTCCGCCTGTGGGTGAAACCCCTGTCGGAGTTGTGCAAGAAGGCCTACGAGGTCAAGATCGAAAACTTCATCAAACTTCCGACCCCCGACCACATGGTGAAGGCCGATGACCCGATGGACACGGCATTTCACCTGTTCGTCGTCGGCCGGCACGACTCGCTCTTCGTCAAAGAGGACAATGAGATCGTGGGCTTGATCCGTTTCTCCGACGTCTACCGCAAAATCAAAGAGACGATGCGGGCCTGCCCTGCGCCGGCGTGAGATCGCGGGCGGCTTGATGGAAACCGCCGCGGCTGCCCGCCAGAGGATTGCGGATCTCTCGTGTTCTCAGGGCGGCGTGCCGCTGCCGGTTCGACTTTTGCCGGGCGCTGCTTCCCGCTGTGCAGCGGTGGGCAGCGCCCGTTCATGGCAATCTAACCCTCTTTTTCTCACCTATCGCTCAGATGCCTCACCAGTGCCGAGCGGCAGTTTCTTAAAGCGCCCGCCTTGCAGGATAGGATCTCCAGGGTAACCCAGCGCCTTGAAGCCGATGAAATCCGTCTTCCCTTCCAGATCCGATACATCCCGTCCGCGCGATTTCATCCAGGCGAAGTCCGTTCCGAGCCTTCCTTGAACGGCCTCCGGTGGGGCTGAGAGGTGTGGCAGTCCTCGCAAAACCGGCTTCCCTCCGAGACGGGAAGAGAGAGGGATCGCCCCGCGATCTTGTGGTTCCGGGTCTTGTGGCATTCGTGGAACTGGAAATCCATCCCGCCCATGTGGACGTCGCAACTGCGCGATGGATAGTAGAGGATGCCGTTCATGTCGCCGTGTTTGACCGTTGACCGCATCATCACCGCAACCAACAAAGACTTGCGTCAGCTCGTGGCAGAGAAGCTTTTCCGCGAGGACTTTTTCTTCCGGATCAATGTCATCCCGATCCACATCCCGCCCCTGCGCGAGCGAAAGGAGGACATTCCGCTGCTCGTGAACACTTTCATCAAGCGCCTGCGGCACCGCGCCGCCTGTCTTTTCACTCGATCAGGCGGAGAAAGAAGCCCTCGTCGAGGCCCTGCGGGCCTCCCGGGGCAATCAATCGGCCGCGGCCCGCCTCTTGAACATCAGCCGGGTGACGGTCTGGAATCGCATGCGGAAGCACGGGATCGAAAAAGGCCGGTTCCGCGCGCCGGGCGCCTGAGGCAAGTTCGATAAGTCCGCCGAGAGGCCGAGCACACCCCTAAAAAAACCGGGCCCTTGAACATCAATAAAACGGCATCTTGTCCCAGAATTCCTTGTCGCCTTTCTGCCAGTCCTTGCCGAACCGTTTTTCGCAGAAATCCCCCATCTTCTCGAACCAGCGCGACCAGGGATGCCGGCCCTTTTCCCTAGCCTCGAGGATGTCTTCCAGAAACTCCGTGATATGGAGCATCTTGTCCTTGGGTACGTAAGAGGCCGCCCCGCCCTTGAAGGACTTCTTGATGTCGCCTGGGCTGATCGCCCGGGCCGTCAGCATGACCGCCGTGACGCCCCGCTGGTTGGCGAGTTCGAGAAGATCGTATCCGGCGACCCCCATGATGTCCAAGACGGCGATGTCGAACGGCTGCGACTCGAGCAGATCCCGCGCCTCCTCGAAACTGGTCGCCTTGCTCAACTCGCACATCGGCAGGAGGTCGGCCAGGCTCTCCAGCACATCCGGTTCATCATCCACGAGGAGGATCCTTTTCCCCTCCAGTCTAGATTTTCCGTTCATGACCAACCCCTTCCCCGTTGCCGTGACGGACGGCATCTCTCTTCAAAACAAGCGTGTTTGGAAACCATTCCAACCAAGTCCGCATCCCGCGCCCCAATCTCAAGCCGGATGCCCGCCGCTCGGTGAATGGGCGGCAAAGATTCAAAACGCTCGATCAGGCTGCGCGCAAAAAGTCTGCTCGACCTTGGTCCACTGGAGCATCTTTGCTTGCACCCCATGCAGCTTCGCACCCACTGGACAAAGAGCCGCTTGAGCTGCATCCCCCGTGAAGGCGGCGCAAGCCGAACCGCCTCTCAATACATCAGCTGTGGCAGGATCATGATGATCTGCGGAAAAATGGTCATGATGATGATGGCCGCAATAATCGCGAAGAGAAACGGGATCGTCCCCTTGAAGATCGACTCGAGTTTGATCTTCCCGACGACGCTCTGCGCCACCCCGTAAACAACGTAGACATTGATGCCGACAGGCGGCGTGATCACGCCGATCTGTGTCACGAGCACGATGATGATCCCGAACCAGATCGGATCGTAGCCGAGATCGATCAGCACAGGATAGAAGATCGGGATGGTCAGCATCACGAGCGCCAGTGCGTCCATGATGCATCCTCCGACGAAGTAGACCGCCACGATGGCCGCCAGGATGAGAAACGGCGGCAGATCGAAGCCGCCCACCCAGCTCGCGATGTTGTAAGGGATCCGGGTGACCGCGAGGAACTTCCCGAAGACCACCGCCCCCGTCACCAGGAACATGACCATGCAGCTCGTCCGCAGGGTCTCGTAAAGCGATTTGACGAAGCCCGCCCAGCTCAAATGACGGCGGATGACCGAAACCGCGAGCACCGCAAAAGCCCCGACCGCCGCGGCCTCCGTCGGAGTGAAGATCCCCAGGAAAAGCCCGCCCATCACGATGACAAAAATGAGGAGCGTGTCGCCCATGTTTGTGAGCGACCGGAATTTCTGGCTCCAGCTGAACTTCTCGCCCCGAGGCCCTTGCTTGGGCTTGATAAGGCAGTAGATATAGATGCAGAGGATAAAAAGAAGCGTCACCACGATGGAGGGAAGAATGCCGGCGACAAAAAGGGCGCCGATCGACTGCTCCGTCAGGATCCCGTAGACGATCAGCACCACGCTGGGCGGCATGATCATCCCGAGCCCTCCACCGGAGGCGACCGAGCCGGTTGCAAGCTCGTCACCGTAAAGATAGCGCCGCATCTCAGGCAGCCCCACCGTGGCGAGGGTCGCTGCGGTCGCAGGGCTCGAACCGCACACGGCGCCGAAGGCGGTGCAGGCCACCACGGTCGCCATGGCGAGGCCGCCGCGCGTGCTGCCGAGAAACTTGTTGGCTGTGTCGTACATGCGCCGTCCGATCCCGCTGTTGAAGGCGAACTGCCCCATCAGGATGAAAAGAGGGATGGTCGTCAGCCCATAGGAGGCGAAGGACTCGTAAATCGTGCGTGAGAGCAGGTTGAGCCCCCCGATCCCCGAGACCATGTAGGAGAACCCTGCAAAACCCACCAGGGCCATGACGTAGGCCACGGGCATGCGGGTCATGAAGAGAAACAGCATGATCAGGATGCCGATCGTTCCAATCAGCGCTGGGCTCATGACTCCCCCCTCAGTTCGTTGACGCACCGGACGATATCCTGGATCAGAACGAGTGTCAGGATCAGGAACGCGAAGGCGACAAGGTAGATGATAGTGTATTCCGGGAAGCGGAGATTCATGGAGACCTGGCCGCTTGCCTTCATGACCTGCGCATAATCGGCCATTCTCCAGGTGACGATGGCAAAAAGCCCGAGAGCCAGGAGGGTCGTGCACAGCCGGACCACCGCCTGTATCCGCGGTGAAACGGTCCGGATAAAGAGCTCGACACCGATGTGACCATCCATGTGGTGCGTGTAAGGAAGGGCCAAAGCCACCGTGAGCGTCGCCAGAAAACCGACGATCTCGACCGACCCGAGGACCGGATGTCCAAAAAAACGCCCGACGACATCCACGCAGGTCATCAGCATCATCCCGGTCAGCGTGATCGCTCCCAACGCATTGAGCTTATCGACCAGCCATTCGAGAATGCGGCTCAAAAAAGACATAGAACAATCCCCTTACGGGGAAGGCCCCTTTCAGGGCACCTCCCCGTGCGCCAGGAAGCGCTCTGCAATCGGTCATATGAGAGGTTCACGACCTTACCGCATCATTGCTGTTCTTTTTCCAGCGTCTTCGCGATAAACTCCACGATTTCCTTTCCGTTCAGGCCCTTCTTGTCCAATTCCGTCACGTAGCCGTCGATGATGGGCTGCACGGCGGCCTTCCACCTGGCCGCTTCTTTCGCGTCGAGGCCGATCATCTCGCTGCCCTGGTTCAAAAGGTAACGCAGCCCCTCCATGTCGCTCGTATCCCATGCCTCGGCGTGTTTGACCACCCATTCGGCATTGATCTCTTCGATGATCTTCTGGTTTTCGGGGGAGATCTCGGCCCACTTGTCCTTGTTCATCACGACGAAAAAGGAGGTCGTGTAGGCAGAGGTGAAGTCGGCCGTACAGTAGTCCACCACCTCGCCGAGCTTCCAGCCCTTGTTGGATTCGAGCGGATAGACGCCGCCGTCCACCACGCCTTTCTGGAGCATTTCGTAGGTCTCGGGCATGGGCTTCGGGACCGGGGTTCCTCCCAGGGCCTTGACGACATCCGCGCTGGTGCCATGGCCTCTGAACTTCAACCCCTTCATGTCCTCGAGCTTCCGCACCGCCTTGCCCTTGGTGTGGATCAGGCCGGGGCCGTGGGCGTGCAGGTACATGACCTTCGTATCCTGCAGTTCGACCGGGTTGAATTTCTCATAGACAGCATTGATGACGGCGGTGGCTGCCCGTCCGCTCATATAGCCCAGCGGGAGATCCACGGCGGACATGACCGGGAAACGCCCACGGGTGTAAGCGAGCACCGAAAATCCGATGTCGGAGATGTGCTGCACCACGCCGTCATAGCACTGATCGGCCTTGGTCAGGCTCTGGCCCGGATAATACTGCACCTTGACCTCGCCGTTGGTCCGTTTTTCGACTTCTTGGCTCCACTGTTCAGCCAGAATGGATTGGATGTGGGTGGGGGGGAAGAAACAGCTATAGGTGAGTGTTGTGGCTGCGGAGACACCCGGGACAGCTGAAAAGGACATCATAATCAGCATCACGCCCAAAAAGGCGGAGACGACGAACCCTTTTTTGCTCATTTGACTTTCTCCTCTCCTTTGACGGTTAAGAAACAGTGTTACCGGTCTACAGTCTGCAACTCATCCACAAAGGTCTGCCTCTGATCACCTCCTTCCCTTCTCAGGATGGATGTCGTGCGCCCTGATTCGTGTCCGTCTGGAAATGCGTGCCCAGCACAGCCCGGTTTTCCAGCCGGAATTGGACCATTCCTTTCTTTACACGCTTTCCGTGCCCGCTCCCACACCTGCCGGGCGGGGCCCGCTCCGCCCGCTTACGAGAAAATCATCCGCTCGTGCGGAAAAGATGTGCACCGGTCGCCGCCGCACGAGCGGACGTGCGGAATCTTATTCCACCTGTTGGATGCCCTCGAGTTTCCAAAAGGAGCCGGGTTTTCCTTCCTCGCGGCTGAAATGCCAGATCTCGCGCATATCCTCGGCCGCATCCCGGTTCGAATCCTCCCTCAGGAGCGCGTTGAAAAGAACGCTCACGACGCTCCTCCCCTCTTTCTCCTCCGTCTTCGTGACTTCGGCCTGCAGGCTCACGATCTCCGTGGTGCTCGGTTCAGGATCTTCCTGCGCCTGGCGGTTGATCTCCTCCCAAACCTCCGCCGAAGTGAACTGGCGGATGTCTTCCATGTCGCGCTTGTCCCACGAAGACTGCAGCCTCACGAAAGCCGCCCGGGCGCCTTTCAGGAATTCTTCCTCGTCGAAGCCGGCAGGAACGGGGGTTGCAGCCGCCTGTCTCTCGCTGTAGACCCGCCTGGGCTGAGACGCCTCGTAGGCGGCGGCCGACCCGGACCCCGCCCCCGACACCCCCGCAGATGCAGTTGCCGCCCTGCGCGCACTCAGAAAACGGAACAGGAGGAAAAGCCCTCCGCCGATGATCAGAATATCCAGGATACCGATGCCACCTCCGTGCCCCCCTCCAAAGAGCAGGGAACCGATCATGCCGCCCATGAGCATTCCGCCGAGCATGCCGCCGAAACCGCCGAAAAGCCCGGGGCGGCGGCCGCTTTGATCGACCGTGCTCTTCTGCCCCTGCGAAGGCTGGTCGACACTTCGCTGCGGACTCGACTGGCTTGGGGCCGCCCTGTTGTATTGGGGCCGGCTCCCAAACGATTTTCCGCCTCCCATCCTGCGTGCGTCAGCCGTCTCGGCCAGGCACCAGTACATTCCGATAAAAACGATCCACATGCACAATATTGTCCTCTTTTTCATCTCATCCCACCTTCGCCAGTCAAAAAGTCAACATTCAAATTGCACAGGCACTCGACCCACTTTCGCCAGTGCGCGCGCCTGCGGGCCAGGCATGCCGTTTATTGCCGGAAAACAATGAATTCATTCATGTTATCCTGGGCAAGAGCGTCGCATCACTGCATCCCCGGAAGCTGTTCCTCCGCCTGTATCAATGGATCAACCCCCCATAAACATGGTGCGATCATACTGGAACAGGCCGAATTAGGCAAGCATTCTCGGAACCTGACAGGATAGGCCCCGAGCTTTCATCCGCCGCTGGTGGGAGCGATATTTGTGTGGACATACACCCTGATATCCACTAAAATAATTAATCTTAAAATTCGCTTAGCGGCCCCGTTTCTTCCCCGAATGCGCTGGATGATCGACGTGTGATTTTGCACCAGCAAAGCAAATAATATGGGAAATCTCGATATGCCTATACCCATACTGCACGGCGTTCGTGCAGACTTTCAGCGGCATTGAGGCCCTTTTGTCATGGCGCTGGATTTAGGCTGGTATTCTTTCACGCTCTACAGTTGGGTACTGTTTGCGACTACTGTCGTTGCCCTCCTGCTGTTTCGCGTCCTCCGGCGGCGAGATGGAGCGCCCGCACTCCACCTCGCATGGTTCGAGCTCTCAGTGGCCGCGTGGGCGCTTCCCGTCGCTTTCGAAGCCGCGGCCGTAACACGCAGCCTCAAACTCTTCTGGTCTATTGCAGCCTACCCGGGAACGACCATGGCGCCTCTTTTCTTTTTCCTGTTCGCGCTTGCCTACTCCCGTCAGCAAAAATACCTCACCGGACGCAACATCGCCGTCCTGGCCCTTCCACCGTTCGCTACCACCGCGTTAGCGGCGACGAACCCGCTTCATGGGTGGATCTGGAAAGACATCGTCCTTCAATCGGACAGCCCCTTTGCCATCTACGTCCACGGCGGAATGTTTTGGGTATACATCGCTTATGCGTACAGCCTGCTTTTGGCAGGGTTTCTGCTTCTCCTGGCAGATGCCTTCAGGTATCCCGCGCACTACCGGCCGCAAACGCTTCTGTTGCTCCTCGGCGCGCTCTTCCCGGTTATCGGCAACGCCATGTACGTATTCAACATCAACCCGATCCCAGGGCTCGACTGGACCCCTTTGGCGTTTCTGGCATCCGGCCTGATCCTGGCGGCAGCTGTGTTCCGTCTAAAGGCTTTCGACCTCCTTCCAAGGGCCCGCAGCCAGATCGTCGAAAGCCTCCCGGACGGAATTGTCGTGTTCGACGCTCAAGACCGGATCGTCGACATCAACCAAACGGCGGCCGGTTTCTTCGCTCAAAGTCCCTCCGATCTGATCGGCCGAAACGCGGCTGCAGGCATCCCTCTGTGGGAGGCGGTCGTCCGGGCTCAGATCGGTCCCCGAAAACCCCTTGTCGAGATGCCCTATCGGGTCGACGGGGATACCCGTTGGTGCGACGCCGCCTGGAAGCCCCTTATATCGGCGCGGGATAAAATCGATGGTCATATTCTGATATTGCGGGACATCACCCTTCGCAAGCGGATGGAGGAAGAGCGGAACCAGCTCATCTGCGAACTGCAGGAGGCCCTCGAAAAGGTGAAGACTTTGAGCGGGCTCCTACCCATCTGCGCGAACTGCAAAAAGATCAGGGATGACCAGGGGTATTGGAAAAACGTCGAGGACTACGTGCACGAACATCATGACGGGGTCCAGTTCAGCCACAGCATCTGTCCGGATTGCGAGAAAAAGCTCTATCCCGAGTTTTCCAAAGCGCAACGATGGTCGACCGGTGCCGATTCCTAGCGGCTTGTCGCACGGGAGATCCCGGTAGCTTCGAATGGTTCGCGCCTTTTATCCCGCCCGCTCTCCAGCTCCCGAACCATCAGACCGCTTCAGGTCGAGAGGCCAGGGCGGCCTCGCAATAACCACGGTAGGTTGCTTCGATGCCCTCTTTCAAGCCGATGCGGGGCCGCCAACCCATGGATCGAAGACGCGACACATCGAGTAGTTTTCGCGGGGTCCCGTCGGGTTTCGATGCGTCCCATACGATCTCTCCCCGGTAGCCAACCACATCGGCCGTCATTTTCGCCAGTTCAGCGATCGTCAGATCTTCTCCGGACCCCACGTTGATGTGCGAAAGCATCGGTTCGGTGAAGCGGCTGTAAAGATCGTCATCGAGCGACATGACAAAGGCGGACGCCGAAGCCATATCGTCTACATGCAGGAACTCCCGGTAGGCGCCGCCGGTGCCCCAGAGGAGGAGGCGCGGCTTGCGGCCGCCGGCCTCTCCGAAGCCGAGGCTCTCACGGACGTCTTCCGGAATCGGGCCGTGCAGGGCCTCGTCCCTTTGGATCCCCTCCCAGTCCTCGTTCGATGCAAGCTTCGCGAGATGGCACTTCCGGATGAGCGCAGGGAGCACATGCGAGGTTCGGAGGTCATAATTGTCGTGGGGCCCGTACAGGTTGGTGGGCATGACCGAGCGGAACCTGGTGCCGTATTGCCGGTTGTAGGACTCGCATAGTTTGATGCCCGCGATCTTCGCGATGGCATACGGTTCATTCGTCGGTTCGAGGGGCCCCGTCAGCAGACAGGACTCCTGCATGGGCTGAGAGGCGAACTTCGGGTAGATGCAGGAACTGCCGAGGAAGAGCAGCCTTTCGACGCCGGCGCGCCAAGCCTCGTGGATGACGTTGGTCTCGATCATCAGGTTCTGGTAGATAAACTCGGCCGGATAGGCGTTGTTGGCCCAGATCCCGCCGACGCGCGCTGCTGCCAGCACCACCTGATCGATCCGTTCGGAGGTGAAAAAGGCCCGCACC
Source organism: Desulfatiglans anilini DSM 4660 (assembly GCF_000422285.1). Taxonomy (NCBI): domain Bacteria; kingdom Pseudomonadati; phylum Thermodesulfobacteriota; class Desulfobacteria; order Desulfatiglandales; family Desulfatiglandaceae; genus Desulfatiglans; species Desulfatiglans anilini. The sequence continues at coordinate 94,596 of NZ_AULM01000005.1, read as the reverse complement.
GCCTGCTGGTCAAGCAAATCCAGATCTGCATGGGTCCGGGTGACGATATTCGTGTAGTCTTCGGAGCGGAGCCTGCGCAGGATCGCCGATCCGACCATCCCCCGATGCCCTGCCACAAAGATACGTGCCGATTTCACCATCTTTCGATCCTCGCCACAGCCCCCTGGGGACGATGCCCCAAAGCCGCTCAGCGCTCTGGGAACATCTCAGTTCGCAAGTCCCGTAACCCTCTCATCCTTCCGATTTTGGAGTCTTGGGTTTGCCGGCGCCGTAGTATTCTTTGTACCAGTCGATGAAGCGGGAGACGCCTTCCTCGATCGAGGTCTGCGGTTTGAAGCCCACGGTTTTGAAGAGGTCGTCGATCTCCGCATAGGTAGCCGGCACGTCTCCGGGTTGAAGCGGGAGGAAGGTTTTCTCGGCCCTCTTGCCGAGCTTGGCCTCGATCGCCGCAATGAAATCCATCAGCGCAACCGGTTGGTTGTTGCCGATGTTGTAAAGCCGATAGGGTGCGGGGCTCGAACCCGGGTCCGGAGCAGTCCCCGACCAGAGCGGGTCCGCAGCTGGGATCGTTTCGATCAGCCTCACCACGCCTTCTATGATGTCGTCGATGTAGGTGAAGTCCCGCTTCATATGCCCGTGGTTGAAGACTTGGATCGGTTTTCCTTCGAGGATGGCGCGGGTAAAGAGGAAGAGCGCCATGTCGGGGCGCCCCCAGGGCCCGTAGACCGTGAAGAATCGAAGGCCGATGGCGGGGATGTTGTAGAGATAGCTGTAGGTATGCGCCATCAGCTCGTTCGCCTTCTTGCTCGCAGCGTACAGGCTGATGGGATGGTCCACGTTGTCATGGACCGAGAACGGCATGCGGGTGTTGAGCCCGTAGACGGAGCTGCTCGATGCGAAGAGCAGCTGCGGCACAGCGCTCCGGCGGCACCCTTCGAGGACGTTCAGGAATCCCAGAATATTGCTTTCAATGTAAGCGTGCGGGTTTTCGAGGCTGTAGCGAACGCCCGCCTGAGCGGCCAGGTTGATCACCCGCTCGAAGGCCTGGGCCTTGAAAAGGCGCTCCATTCCCTTGCGGTCGGCCAGGTCGAGCTTCTTGAAGCTGAAGCCCTCCCAGGACTTCAGGAGCTTCAATCGCTCTTCCTTCAGTTTCGGATCGTAATAGACGTTCAGATTATCCAGCCCCATGACATCATGGCCCATCTCGAGCAGGCGTTTGCTCAAGTGGAAACCGATGAAGCCGGCCGCCCCCGTCACCAGAATTTGCATGATGGATTTCCTTTCTGCGTCCGCATTGGGGCAACGCCTGTCCAGTAAGAGGAACTCAGGATGCAGGCCTGTTCCTGACCGCATCCTTTATGCGTTTGACGTGCCCCCTCCCAAGCCCCTTCACCTCGCATCCAAGTTCGAAATAACGGCGGATGGCGACGTCATCGAGGATGCCGAAGCAGTCGATGACCGCCGCAGGGCGGCCGATCATCTCGACCACGCGATCGGGGTCCAGATGCAGATAGGCCTTGTGGCGGACGGCAAAAATGACGGCGTCGGCCCCGTCCAGCACCCCCTGCAGGTCCTCGTGCACACGGGTCTCGGTCAAACGCTCCTGGTTCCGGAAAAAGCGCGACCAGGACTGCCCCGGCGCCGGGTAAGTCTCCTGCTTCTCCAACTCCCACCAGTGCTTGACATAAGGGTCATGTACGCTCAACTCGGCGCCCATCTCCGTCAACTTGCGCACCACCATCTCGGAGCCGCTGTAGCGGGTGTCGCCCACGTCCTCTCGATAGGATGCCCCGAGCAGCGCGATCTTGGAGGCGGCTACGATGCGCCCCATGTTCCTCAGCGCGTCGCGGGTGATCCGGGCCACATGGAGTGCACGGGTGTCGTTGATGTCTATCGCGAGCGGAGTGAGCTTGAAGATGTCGTCCTCGAACCCCATCAGGGTGTGGTAAGCCCACACACCGAGGCCGCCGTCCTTCGGCAGACAGTACCCGCCGATCCCGGGGCCGGGAAAGATGATGTTGGAATGGGTCGGACGCACCTTGATCGCCTGGATCACCTTGGTCAGGTCGACGCCGTTGCGCTCGGCAAAGAGGCTCCACTCGTTCAGGAAGGCGAGAGTCGTGGCTCGATAGGCGTTCTCGACGATCTTGCAGGTCTCGCTCTCGATCGGGCGGTCGAGGACCGTCAACGGGAAACGATCGACGTTGATGACGCGCCGGAGGAACTGTTCGACCCCTTGCCGGGCCGCTTCGTTGATGCCGCTGCACACCCGCCAGAAATCCCGGATCGAAGCGACATATTCCCTTCCGGGCATGACCCGCTCGAACGAATGGGCGAGAAGCGGCTCCTGATCCCTCAAGCCGCGCCTCTCGAAGGCCTTCTTGATGATGGGATAGGCGATGTATTCCGTGGTCCCCGGCGGCACGGTCGTCTCGATCAGAACCAGGCACTCGGGCGTGATCTGCTGCCCGATCACCCTCAGGCTGTCCTCCAGGGCGGCGATCTCGGCATACCCCTGACGCACCTCGCCGAGGGCCTCCTTGCGGTAATCGCACTGCACATCGACCACCACGATGTCGGCAAGGCTCAGCGCCTCATAGCTGAAGGTCGCGGTCAACGTCTTCTTTTCTTTGACGCATCGCTCGATCAGCGGCGCGACCTCCGGGTCTTCGGCCTCGACCGGCGCCACCCCCCGGTTGAGGTAAGGGATCTTCCAGTAGCTCCTGGGCGATGGACGCTGCATCCCGATCACGAAAAAACACGGCTCCCCGGTTTCGGGATCCACCGAGTCCGCTACCACGCCGGCCATGACCGCCCCGACGAAGCCAACCCCCATCACCACGACGATCTGCCGGCCTTTCTCACGTTCAAGGGCGGCGCACTCCCGCAGGCGCGAAGCCTCGCGCTCATACTCTTCCGGGCCGGGCAGCGGGAACCTCTCTCCTGCCGGACACACAGAAAAGGCGATTTCTTCCATGGGCTTCGTCACGTTTCTCTCCAGTCCGGGACCGGCAGAGGGCCCGTCTTTACAGCCGGTCGCCGCTCTTAAAAAGGTGTTGAAAGGCCAGTAAACCGATAGTGGACAGGTTTGAAAGTTAATGTTCAGTTTTCGTACAGCTGACGCCGACAGCCTGATTCATAGACGGCCGGATCAACGATGTCAAGGGGATTCCGGCCTTACGCCTTCTTTTCCATCTTGGCCCAGCTGTCGCGCAGGGTAACCGTCCGGTTGAACACCAGCCTGTCGGGCCGGGAATCCTGAGCGTCGAGGCAGAAATACCCTTGCCGCTCGAACTGGTAACGCCCTTCCTTGGCGGCCGCGGCGAGGCTCGGTTCCACCAGGCACGAGGGAAGCACCGTGAGGGAGCGGGAGTTGAGACGGTCCATGAAACCGCCCTCCTCCTTCGCCTCCTCCGGGTCCGGAGCGGTAAAAAGGTGTTCGTAGAGCCGGACCTCTGCCGGTACGGCGTGGCGGGCCGAAATCCAATGGATGGTGCCTTTCACCTTCCGCCCGTCGGGTGCCGCGCCCCCCCGGGTTTGGGGGTCATAGGTGCAGCGGATTTCCCGGATCTCGCCCTTTTCGTCCTTCACGCAGTCCGTGCAGGTAATAAAATAGCCGTAGCGCAGGCGCACCTCCCGCCCGGGAGCGAGCCGGAAATACTTGCGCGGAGGCTCCTCGCGGAAGTCGTCCCGTTCGATGTACAGCTCCCGCGAAAAAGGCACCAGCCGGGTCCCCGCTGCAGGGTCCTCCGGGTTGTTGACGGCCTCGAGCTCCTCGACCCGATCCTCCGGATAGTTTTCGATCACCACCTTGAGCGGGTCCAGAACTCCCATGACGCGGGCTGCCCTGAGGTTGAGATCTTCCCGGAGGCAATGCTCGAGCAGGGCGATATCCACCGTGCTGTCGCGCTTGGCAACCCCGATCCGCTCGCAGAAGGCGCGGATGGACTCCGGTGTGTAGCCGCGTCGGCGCAGCCCCGAGATCGTCGGCATGCGGGGATCGCTCCAACCGTCCACCACCCCTTCCTGCACCAGTTTGAGAAGCTTCCGCTTGCTCATCACCGTATAGGTCAGATTCAGCCGGGCGAACTCGATCTGCTGCGGGTGGTAAGCCTCCAATTGCTCCAGGAACCAGTCGTAGAGCGGGCGGTGATCCTCGAACTCCAGCGTGCAGATCGAGTGCGTGATCCGCTCGATCGAATCACAGAGGCAGTGGGCGAAATCGTACATGGGATAGATGCACCAACTATTCCCGGTCCGATGGTGAGGCGCATGGAGGATGCGGTAAATGACCGGGTCGCGCAGGTTGATGTTGGGTGATGCCATGTCGATCTTGGCCCGGAGCACATGGCTTCCATCCGGAAAGTCCCCCGCACGCATGCGCGTGAACAAGTCCAGGTTCTCCTCGGCCGTCCGCTCCCGGTAAGGGCTGTCCGTGCCCGGCTCGGTCAAGGTCCCGCGGGTGCCGCGGATCTCCTCCGCGCTCCGGCTGTCCACGTAAGCTTTTCCTTTTCGGATGAGCGCCACCGCGTAGTCGAACAGGGCCTCGAAATAGTCCGACGCATAGAATTTCCGGTCGCCCCAGTCGAAGCCCAGCCACCGCACATCCTCCTGGATCGATGCCACGTACTCGGTCTCTTCCTTGGTCGGGTTGGTGTCATCGAAGCGCAGGTTGCACAGGCCGCCGTACTCGGCGGCAATCCCGAAATTGAGGCAGATGGACTTGGCGTGTCCGATGTGCAGATACCCGTTCGGCTCGGGCGGAAAGCGCGTATGGACACGGCCCTCGAATCGGCCGTTCCTGTTGTGCTCGTTGATCATGCGGCGAATGAAGTCCTGCCCCTGAGCAGTCGGCTCCGTGGTCATGGTTTGAAAACTCCTCTTCTTTCAATCGGATTCAAATTTTTTAATCTCGCCGTTTGCAGGCCGGCTGTCAATACACTTTTCCTCTCGGCCATGCATCACTGTTCGATTGCAGAGCGAAGCGATCCATAAACCCCGCCCCAGTCGAAACGCTCGCGCGCATGCCGGCGCGATGCGTCCCGCATGCGCTCCCAAGCACCGGCGTCCTTCAGGAGGTGGTCGGCATCCCTGCGCATTTTCGCCGCATCGCTCGAAATCGAGAGATGCCGCCTATCGATCACCTCGAGGCCTTCAGCACCCACCGGAGTCGTCAGTACCGGAATGCCGCGGTACATCGCATTGATGATCTTGACTTTCATCCCACCGCCGAAGCGCACGGGAGCGACGAAGAGCCTGCAACGCCGATGGTACGGCTCCAGATCCGGCACGAATCCGGGCATCAGGACCCCCGGCCGGCCGCGGGCCGCTTCACGCAGGCGCCTCCCTCCGCCTCGCCCGAGGATATAAAAGCGCAGTTGGGGATGTCTCTCCTTCAGCCCGTCCCACACCTCTCTCAAAAAAAAGACCAGGCCGTCCAGATTGGGCTCCCAATCGAGGGAGCCCACGTGCAGGAGGGCTGGTTCCGTGTCCCGGAAAGCGATGTCGGGCAGGTCCAGCAGCGTTTCATCCCCCAAGTGGGATGTGTCCACCCATTTCGCCGGATTCGCCCCGAGTCGGCGCAGGAAAACCTGGTCGTTCGGGGCGGCCAGGATCCGATCGGCTCTCCGGCAGGCGAGGGCCTCGTAGCGCCGCATGCGGCCTGCTTCCAGCAGCACCGCCGCCCTGCGGACCGGGTTTTTCTCCCTCGCGGCATAGCGTTTCCAGATGATATATTCGGCATTGTGGGCATGCAGAACGATTTTCCCCCGGAACGCCTCAGGCAGGGCAGGCAGGACAAGAAGCGAATCCAGGTATAGGACGTCGACAGAGTCCGACGCCTTCTCGACCTCCGCCCTGAAAACGGAAGCATCGTTGCGGTAAACGGCAAGCGGCAGTCCTCTCAACCAACTGCGGAAGAGATTCAGCGCGCTCCGCGGGCGGTGGATGAGCGTAGCGGAAAAGTGAACAGGGTTTACGAGGCGCAGAAAAGCCTCCCTGTGCGGCAGATCCTCCGGTGCACAGAGCACTGCGATGGAAAGATCGTAGTTCCCGGCAAGATATTCGGCTACCTTCCAGCGTTTGATCGCCCCGCCGCTCAACGGCGGGTAGGGCAGCCGGTGGGACAAGAAAAGGATCCGCAGCCTTCCGCGTCGCGCCATCCCTTCTCCCCGGAAATCGCGGCTCGTGTCCGTCACGCCTGCCGTGTTAACAAGAATGTCCTGCATACGTCGTGGGGACCTCTTTCCAAAACGAAACCGCTCCCTCATCGAATCCACATCCGAGCCCGATCGGGCGGGCGGACAAGGTGTTCCACTCAGACCTCCTCCCCGGTTGAAACCATCCGCCGGAACGCGGCGTTTTCCTTCAGAAGCGCCTCAACAGGGCCCACCGTTTCGATCCTTCCGCGTTGGATGAAAAGGGCCCGGTCGCAGTGCTGCAGGGCACTCAGGCGATGGGCGACCACAAGCATCGTCATCCGCCCGTGAAACGCATGCAGCGCGTCGGTCACAACCTTTTCGGTGAACCCGTCCAGCGCCGATGTAGCCTCATCGAAGACCAGCACTTCCGGATCACGATAGAGGGCACGGGCGATGGCCACCCTCTGCTTCTCACCTCCGGAGATCTTGACCCCCCGTTCCCCCAGGCGCGTGTCAAGCCCCTGAGGCAGCCTTTTTACAAACCCGTCGAGCTGTGCAGCAGCAAGACAGTCCGCTACACGCCCCGCGTCGATGGCATCGTCGGGCACGCCGAAGGCGATATTCCGTCGCAGGGTGTCATCCATGAGGTAAATCTGCTGCGGGACATAGCCGAGCAGACGATGCCATTCCGGGAGGCAGCCCCGGACATCCCGGCCGTCGATCGTAATTCGCCCGCGGGAGGGCTCGAGCAGACCGAGGATGAGGTCGAGGAGCGTGCTCTTCCCCGAGCCGGTCACACCGGCGATCCCGATCGCCTCACCCTTTTGCACCGACAAATCGATGTCCTCGAGGACCGGCTGCTCATGCCCCTTGTAAAAGAATGAAACGCCTTCGAGCCTGAGTTCACGCTCGAACCGAAGGGCAGGGACGTTCGCCGCGCCTTTCTCGGGGTAGACCGGAGGTTCGTCGAGCATCCGGAGATCCCGATATAAGAGATCCACTTCGGCTCCTGAATACCGCATGTTGGTAATGTTGAGGGAAAGACGGTTGAAGGACGGAATCGCACGGAACCCGGCATACGCAAAGAGCCCCAGAAGCGGCAGAATGCCACCGCCGATCTGGTCCAGCCGATCGGCGGAAAGCAGCACCATCACCAGCGGAATGCAGATAAAAACGGTCTCGACGATGGCGCGCGGCAAGTGGTTGAGGGTGCTGTGCCAGCGTCTGATTCGGGCTATTCTGCTCTGTTTGTCTGCAAATTGTCCTTCCCAGTAGAATTCTCTTCCCATTACCTTGATTTCTTTGATACCGCCAAGACTCTGATCGATAATTGAAAGAGATTCCTGACGAAGCTTTTGATGCCGTGAACCAATCTTAAAAAATATCTTATGTGTCAGTGCGAGCATCACGCCCAAAATAGCGGCAAGCATTCCTATCGAAAGCAACGTCATCACAGGTGAAACCATTATGAGAACAACGGCTATGCCAATCAGAATAAGTATCTCTGAAACCAATGCGACAGCAGACTCGAGTGTCATACGCACTGCGAGATCGACGCTTTGAGAGATCCTATCGACAAGTTCGGCATGGTTTCGTTCGAGATAGAGCGTATAAGGTGCATACAGATACTTTTTCATCAGCCTGACGCTTATTTTTTCAACCGCAGAAGATGTCATGGACGAACGAATATAAATGGAAGCAATCAAAAAGAAATTCTTCCCGATGTAATAGGCGGCGACCAAAAAAGTGAAGGAAAGAATGATGATCTTGCCGCTTTCCCATCCCAGATAGCGATACGCAGGCCCCAGGACAGGGAGGTCGAGAATCATGAAAGGCTGTTCGATCACCCGGATCAGCGTGAAGACGCCGGCAGCCCCGACACTTTCAACGATGCCTTCCAGGAATGCGAGCGGCACCAGCCACAACCATTGTCGGCGGCTTCGCGGATCGAGCAGATGATAGGCCTTTTTGATGCCGTCAATCACGGGCATACCTGTTCAGCACGGACCTGAGGTTCACATCGAGGCGTCGGCCGAAGGCCTCCCGGGAAAACAATTGCTGGGCGCGCACGCAGCCGGCGGCCCCCATCCTGTCAGCCAAGCCTGGCTCAGCGACGAGCAAGGCGAGAGCTCGAGCGAAGGCCTCGGGCTCGTTTTCCCTCAGAAAGCCTGTCACTCCATCGATGACCGTTTCCAGAGGGCCGCCCCGGTTCACCGCCACCACCGGACGGCTTGCGGCCATGCCCTCGACGATGCCGATCCCGAAGTGTTCGTCCTGACTCGTGTAAACGAGGCAGTGGCATCCTTTGAGCAAACCGGCACGCTGTTCATCGGTCACGGATTTCAAGAAGACCACGCGATCCAGCAGGCCGAGCCTTTGAGCGAGTCCGCGAAGGTCTTCCAGAACGTCGCGGTTTTCGGGCAGGCTTTCGTCATAGCCGCCTGCCATAACGAGCCACATATGGGAAAAGGTTTCAGGGCCTATCTCCTGCCTCAGGCAGTCGAGACTTTCGATGGCGAGGCCTAGGTTTTTCCGCGGGTCGAAACGATTGAGCGACAAGATGAACAGGTCATCCGGTTCGAGTTGCATCAAACCCTCCAGGCGGGGGGGGCTGCCGGATGCGAATCGTTCGACAGGGACGCCGGGATACACCACCGATGGCTCCGGGTATTTCAAACCTTGAAAGGTATCACGAAAGACTTTCGCTGTAAATTCGCTATTGACGAGGATCTGATCCGCATGAAGCCTCATGGCCCGTTTCTCCAGCCGGTCGAAGAATATCCGGTACCATGTGTAAGCGCCCTGCCTGACAGGAGTGAGTAAAAGATCGGGGTAGTGGCAGTAAAACACCACCGGTTTGCCTGTGATCCATTGAAGGAACGGTAGCACGTGGGGAACGAGATCGCAAAGGAAGATATCCGGTTTGAACTCGCCCACCCGTGTGGAAAAGGACAAAAGCAGCATGCGGACAATTGAAAAGACGGCGCGGAAACGATTGCGGACGGCGCCGGGCACTGGACGGCCGCGGACCGCGATAGAAAAACCGCCCGTAGACGTCTCAGCAAAAGATCGACCTGGATCGTATCGAGCCGTAAAAATGCGAACCTCGTGCCCCAGGGCGCTCAGTTCCACGGCCGCATCGACCATCAGCCGCTCAGCGCCGCCGATGCCCAGTTCCGGGTGCAAGATAGCGATCTTGAGCCTTCTCGAGGCTGATCCACCCTTGCCCGTGCCCTCCGCCCCCACGCCATGCGAGCTGCGCTCCATACACCACCCCCAATGCTTTAAATCCGCCCGGAAGGGGCGTCGGTCAGTCTGCCTGGACAGGTGCAAGCCCTAAACTCTATCATTGCCATTCCGCCGCAGCTGTAGTAGTTTGCCCGTGTCTTCAACGTTGCGGTTCTCTTTTACGAAGGATGCCGCCTGGCCTATCTGGACAGAATCGAAGCCCCGAACGACATCGGCATACGCATGGAAGATTTTGCTTGCCGGCTTTTGCGGGCTCCAGCCGTCGGAACCCACCCTGAAGAAGCCCCCGCGTCCTCGAAACGCATCCTTCAGGGAAGGAAGGATTCAAGCGCGCGTTTTCCCCATGGACTATTCGTATCGGGGCGGTCTTCAGTCCGTCCAAGACCCATAGATCCCGTTCGGTTCTGTACCCGTCCGAGGAAAACCTTTTTCCAGTAGACCTCATTTCGACCCGGATCGATTCCCATGAATTTACGGCTTTTTCTCCCGGGTTTCATCGCTTTTCTCATCAGCCTGGTCCTGATGCCCGTCATGATCCGCCTGGCAGCCAGCATCGGCTTCACGGACAACCCTTCCGAGCGGGACGCCCATCGGCGAATGCACAGCGCCCCGGTCGCAAGAGGCGGAGGGCTCGTGGTCAGCATCGGCTTCATCGTGCCCCTTTGCCTCTTCTTTCCTTTGGACGGACCTTACGGCGCGGTCTTGATCGGTGTCTGCATCCTGGCGATTTCGGGCACCCTCGACGATCGATTCGATCTGTCCCCGGCCCTTCAGCTCTTGGCCCCGCTCACCGCTGGGCTCGTCGTCTCTTTGACAGGTTCTCACATCCGTGCCGTGACGAACCCTTTCAACGGATATTTCAATCTGGAATCCGCCCTGTGGTTCGCGCACCTCTTGACTGTCTGCTGGATCGTGGCCATGGTCCTATCCGTTAAAATTCTGGACGGCATCGATGGATTGTCGGCTGGGATCGGGGCCATCGCATCCGCAACCATCGGGGCCGTCGCCCTCTTGGTTCCCGGCGACGAGCGGACCGCTTCCCTTGCCTTTCTGCTCGGAGGGGTGCTTCTCGGCTACCTCCCCTGGAACTGGCATCCGGCCCGGATCTACTATGGAGAGGCCGGGGCTATGCTGGTCGGATTCGTCCTGGCGGTGACCGCCATCCTCTCAACCGGAAAATGGGTGGTCACATTGATGGTCATGGCCATTCCACTGCTCGACATGGGACGGGTGATCGTTCTGCGCCTCATGAGAGGCCGTAAACCATGGATCGGCGGCCGCGATCATCTTCACCACCTCCTCTCCGATTCCGGTCTGGGCGTCCGCGGCACAACCGTCGTCCTTTGCCTATTGTCCGGCCTGATGGGCCTCGCTGCGTTCTTGATCCAGTAAATCGAAAAAGGGTTCGGTAAACCATGAAGCCGGAAGCAAGCCACTTCATTTGTCGACACCGCGATTGGATCCTGCCGATTATCCTGGTTTTTCTGCTGTGCACCGGCATCAGGCTCATCGACCTCATCCACTGGGACAGGCCGGACCTTTTCATAGACGGACAAAGGGTCATGGCCACGCACGATGCCTACGCGTGGCTGGCGGGGGCCGAAAGGGTCAACCAATACAGCTGCCACCCTATGGCCCTCCTGCTGCGATTCCTTCACGCCGCCACGGGATTGGGCGTCGCCAACCTTGCATTCTGGCTCCCCGTTTTCATGGCTCCCCTGGCGGCGCTCCCAATCGTCGTTCTCGGCCTCTGGTGGAGAGCCCCCCTGGGAACGGTCCTTGCGGGCACCCTCTGCACCGTCTCCAGCGGCTATCTGATCCGAAGCCGGCTCGGATTTTACGACACCGACCCTTTGGCCCTCTTTTTCGCAGTCGGCCTGGGGGTCGCTCTCGTTTGCTGGCTGGAGCCCGTTCTCCGCCTGCCCCGCAAAAGCGATGCAGCACCTTCGCCCCGGAGATTCTTCGGATTCGCCTTCCTGATCGGAATCTGGGGCAGACTTTATCTTTTCACGTATCCCAGCGGTGAACCCATCAGTTTAACCCTTTTCGCAGTCGCCGCTCTCGTCGGATGCATATTCGGTATGACCGGCATGCGCGTTTTGATTCTGACAGGGCTTCTCATTGCCTTTCTTGCCGGAAACGCCGGCTGGGCAGGGTTTGTTCTGGCAGGAGGGGCAACCCTTCTGGCTTTCCTCCAACCTGGCATTTACCAGCAAGGCAAACGCGCGATCTTGCCCTGCTTGATTCTTCTGATCGCTTTGATCCTCTTTTCCGGCTTAAGCGAAAGGATAGGCACGACCATCTGGCATCTTGTGCGCTACGGCGACAGATCGGCCACAGGCGCTGCCATCAACTACCCGGCCACCCTATCGACCGTCATAGAAGCCCGGACCATCGAATGGCACTCATTGCAGCGCGCTCTGGCAGGAAACAGCGTGCTCTTCTTCCTCGGCATCATCGCCTATGCCTATCTCTGCGTGCGACGCCCCGCCGCGCTCGTTTTTGCACCGATGCTTTTCCTGGCTGTGGCCGCCACAAAACTGGGGGCCAGGTTTTCCATGTACGGCAGCGTGGCCATCGGGCTCGGACTGGGTTTCGGCCTTACCTTCCTCTCCTCCTCGAGGCGCTGGGCCACGCGCCTCAATCTCCCTCTACAACTCCTGCTTCTCGCAGCGGCTCTGTGGCACCCCGCCCATTTGATCCACGATCAAAAGCCGTTCTTCTTCATTTCGAAGGCCTTTGGCGAGGCCTTGGTGGAAATGCGATCCCGAGTGTCGTCCGACGCCCAGTTCTGGGTCTGGTGGGACTTTGGATACGCCTGCCAATTCTACAGCCGCGTAAGCACCTTCGCAGACGGCTCCCGCAACAGCGGCGAGTACGTCCTGCCGCTTGCCCGCGTGCATGCCACACATTCCCCTAAGGAGGCCGGCGCGCTGATCCGCTTCATTGCTCAGGAACAGACGCTGATGGGGAATGCCGGCCATCCATGCGCCAATCGGCCCGTCTACCCGAACCCCACGGCCGAGATTCTGGACAAGATGCCCCCTCGAAAAGCAAAGACCTTTTTCGATGGCATCCAAGACCTGGCCCTTCCGGACAAGGCTTCCATCCCGGAGCAATACCTGGTTCTTGCCTGGGAGAACATCAGGATCTCCCTCGCGATCAGAAGGTTCGGAACATGGGATATCGTTACGGGCCAAACAGAAAACCCCAACCTGATGGTACCTACGGGACGAATCGCCCTTCATACCTCCGAGGGCACCATCGACGCATCCGGCAAGCGCTTTAAAACCCGGACGATCGACCTGCTCTCGAAGGAAGACAACCGGCATTACGAGTACCCCTGGAACAGGGGCGGCTGGCACGTTCTCAGCGACTTGAACACTCAAACCATAGCGCTGATGGATGACGGTATTTACCACTCGATGATGGTCCAGATGCTGATCGGCAAGCCGGAAAGCTTTGCCCCTTATTTCGATCTGGTTCTGGACCGCTCTCCCTCCGTAAGGATCTACAGATTGAACCCATGGCCGAGTTCATGAAAACCGGTTGTCTTTCTCCTTCCCTCCTGGCAGGCAGCTCCCGGAGCCGACCCCTCCCCGCCGACCGTCCGATCAGGATCATGATCGGTGCTGGAGACACAGCCGGTCACATCCACATGGGGGTTGCCATCGCAGAGGAGGCTGACGTCTGCTTCCCTGCGGCCGAGATCGTGCTTGTCTGCGCGGCCGGCAGATTTCCATCCAAACGTATGCGCGATTGCGGATACGACATCCTCTTCCTTGACATCGGACCCTACGACAGGGGAAATCCTGGAAATAACCTTCGGCTTCCATTGGATTTCATTCGCAGTCTCCGCCAGTCCCTGCGCATCCTGGCCCAGCGCCGCCCCCATGTCGTCGTCGGCCTCGGGGGTTACCCCACAGGCCCTCTCGTTTTGGCGGCGCGACTGAAACACATTCCCACCCTTCTTGTCGAGCCGAATCTTCATCCCGGCCTGGCCAACCGCTTTCTCGCCGCAGCGGCGGACCGGATCTGCATCGCTTTCAAGGACACAGCAGCATTCTTCCCGCGCCGCAAGATCGCTTTGACCGGCACGCCGGTGCGCCAGGCCGCCCTCCCCTCGAGCATCACCCGTGAAGAGGCATGTATCCGCTTCGATCTGAATCCGGGATTGAAAACCGTTCTGATCGTGGGAGGCAGCCTGGGGCTTGACAGCCTCAACAAGGCGCTAAGTCTCGAAGTGCATCGCCTGATCGCGAGCGGCCTCCAAGTGATCTGGCAGACTGGTGACCAGCATTTTAAACGTATTCAAGCGGGCATTCCTCCTAACCTCCTCAAGCACTGCAGAATATTCCCCTTCATTGCCTCCATCGCCCAGGCCTATGCCGCCGCCGATCTGGTGGTGAGCGCCGCAGGCGCGATCACCATGACAGAACTCGCCCTGTGGAGAAAACCGGTTATCGTCGTTCCCTCCTCCAAGGCCACCGAAGGGCATCAGATCGCCAACGCCCGAAAATATGCCGCCGCCGGTGCATGCATCCTCGTCAGGGAGGAGGCCTCCGCTTCGAGCCTCACCGACACCATTCTCGCTGCCATTGGAAGCCCCGAGGATCTAAACGGGGTTTCAACCGGGATCGAGGCTTTCGCCCGGCCCGACGCCGGCGCGTCGATCCTGCAGGAGATCGAAAAACTGGCTGGAGCGCCTCGATACAAACAGCCTGAAGCCCCCTCTCGCTGAAGACTCCCCGGCGTTAGCGCCCTCTCATCTGGCGGTAAACCGAGACGGCCAGGGTAACCGCCGTGACCGGCAAGACGAAAACAGCCACGACCCACTCCAGGGTGAGGAGGCCGCCCCTGTCCCTGAGGAGAAGGATGAGATAGAGGATGTACACTCCGTAATAGATCAGAAAAAAGAAACCCTCCCAGCGATTGATCCGATGACCGGTGAAAAAGACGGGCAGACAGGCCAGCGCCGCCAGGACCATCACCGGCAGATCGAGCTTCAGAGAGGCCTCGGCCACGCTCAGAGGCGTCGAAGCGGCAAGTGCGCTCATCCCGAGTACGCCGAGGATATTGAACAGATTACTCCCGACAACGTTACCTACCGCGATATCGCGTTCTTTTCGGAATGCGGCGATCACCGAAGTGGCCAGTTCAGGCAGGGAGGTGCCCGCCGCGACGATCGTCAATCCGATCACCAGTTCGCTCACCCCCCAGACCCTGGCGATGAATACAGCGCTCTGGACAAGCAGATGCGAGCCCGCAAGGAGTAGGCCGAGCCCGCCGGCCACAAGGAGGCCGTTGAACACCGGGCGGCTGGGCCCCACTGCACTCGGCGGCGGCTCGAACGCTTCGCGGTAAGCCGCCTCTACCGCCTTCGTTTCCCTGCGGCTTTTGCGGATCGCCCAAACGGTGTACAGGACCAGAATCGTAAACAGCAGCGCGCCGTCCCACCTCCCAAGCGCCCCGTCGAGGAGCAGGACATAAAGGAGGAGCGAGGCCCCGATCATCAGCGGCACATCGAGCCTCACCACCTGTTGCGCGACTACCAGGGGGCATACGACGGCCGACATCCCCAGCACCACCAGGATGTTGAAGATATTGCTCCCGATGACATTGCCCATGGCGAGCCCGGATTGGCCCCCGATGGAGGCCCAGACGCTCACCGCCGCCTCGGGTGAACTCGTGCCGAAAGCGACGACCGTCAGGCCGATGACCAAAGGCGAAACACCCCAGGCCGAAGCCAGCCTGGAGGATCCTCGCACCAGAATCTCCGCGCCCAGAACGAGGCAGCCGAACCCCATCGTCAGAAACATCAACTGCAGCAGCATAGGACATCCCTCGAGACCGGGTAACCACGATTCTCCATTCGGGTTCACATTATCATCAGGAAGCCCTGCGGAATAAAGGAGAAAATACGTTCGGAGCGCGAAGGGCGCCCCATCCCTGCCTCACACTCCCTCGAGGCCACGCAGCCCGCCCTGCGGCTGCTCAAAAAAGGTCTTCCTTGACAGCCGTCTTCAATCGCGCTTCAATAGTCCCTGGCGAAGCAGAAAGCGGACACGGGCCGCGTGTGACCCAAAACTGAACGGTTCAGACGCGCCGGGTTTCCAGCCCGGGAAGTTTGAACCTGTCCTGATTCATTTTAGCCCGGAGGCAGAACGATGCATGGCAAACCCTCGACCGTGAAAAGACAACTCGTTCTTTTGACGCTCGCATTGGTGGGCCTCGGCCTGCTAGGCCTCGGCTGTGCCGGCGTGGCCGTCTCCGCCGGCGAAGGCGGCAGCGCATACCGCGCTGAGCCGGAAGGCCAGGGTCCGCCGCCCTGGGCCCCGGCGCATGGATACCGTGCCAAATATCGCTACCGTTATTATCCTGACGACTATGTCTACTATGACGGGTCCCGGCGCCTCTATTTCTAT
Source organism: Desulfatiglans anilini DSM 4660 (assembly GCF_000422285.1). Classification (NCBI taxonomy): domain Bacteria; kingdom Pseudomonadati; phylum Thermodesulfobacteriota; class Desulfobacteria; order Desulfatiglandales; family Desulfatiglandaceae; genus Desulfatiglans; species Desulfatiglans anilini. Next base: position 78,782 of record NZ_AULM01000005.1, on the reverse strand, counting down.
TATGAGGGCGGCGGCTGGAGGGCGGCGGTCGCTCTGCCCTCTTCCATCCGCATCGACCTGGACCGTTACGCTGTCATCGAAATGGACACAGACCGGCCCTATGTCTACCACTCGGACGTGGTCAAAAGATATCCGCCGGGGCTGGAGGACAACCAGGGCAGAGGAAAGGGCAGGAACAAAAACCCGGGAAAGCGTTAAAACGCCTTCCCGGGTCTCAAACCGCCGCGATTGAAGCGCATTCCTGTCCTGCGAAGTCCTGTGGAGGATTCACCATGGAGACCCGGATTCCATCCTCAGAAACGGATGACGACCGGTTGAAATTCCACCGATTCGTTATCAACAGCCTCCCCACCGCTGTGGTGACGGTGGATTCCGACATGCGCATAACGGGCCTCAACCCCTGGGCCGAACGGATGCTGGGCTACACCTTGGAAGAAGTGAAAGGCCGGTTCTGCGGGGACATCATGAGAAGCTCCATGTGCCGCGGACGCTGCCCCCTGCAGGCCGCCATCAACGGCATGAAGCCCGTTTCGCTGGTCGAGAGCACCATCACGAACCGACACGGAGAGATCATCCCCGTCAGGATGAGCGCAGCCGCGCTGCTCGATGACCAGGGGGCGCTCATCGGCGGCGTCGAATCCTTCCAGGACATCTCCCGTATCAAGACGCTCGAGCGCGAACGGAACAACATCGTCTCCATGTTCGCCCACGACCTCAAATCCAGCATCAGCATCATCGGCGGGTTTGTGCTGCGGTTGCTCAAGCATCGCAAAAACCTCTCCGACGAGAAGCAGGAAGACTATCTGAACATCATCCGCAAGGAGGTCTCCCAGGTCGACTCGCTGATCTCGAGTTTTCTGGACTTTTCCCGCCTGATGTCCGGCAGGCTGAAGCTCGACCTGGCCCTGATCTCGATCGATCGCGAAATCCTAGACCTCCTCGAAAGCTATCAAGTCCAGGCAGCCGCCTCCGGGATCGATCTCGAACTTGTTTCGGAGGAGCCGCTTTCCCCCGTAGAAGCCGACAGTCAGCACCTGCGAAGGGTCTTCAGGAATCTGCTCGACAATGCCCTGAAGTTCTCGAAGCCAAGCACGAAGATCACGGTGACCCTCTCCGAGACTGCGGACGAGATCCGCGTAAGCGTGCAGGACCAGGGGACGGGCATCCGGTCCGAAGACCTGCCTTTCATCTTCGACGCCTTCGGACGTGGACGCACCTCTGCCACGAAGGAAGGCTTCGGTCTGGGGCTTGCCGGGGCAAAACGCATTGTCAAAGCCCATGGCGGCCGCATCGAGGTCCGAAGCCTCTGGGGGCAAGGGTCGACCTTCAGCGTAGTGCTGCCGAAGCCGAAACGCCAGAAGGGCCTACTTCCGATGGAGGTCCGTTCGGAGCCATCTTCTTCTTGATGCGATCTCATCGGTAATCTCGTCCAACCGTTCAGAGGCGGTCATTCCGACCTCCACTCCCGCGTTTCCGAAGACATACCCCGGCCCCTTGTGCGAGATATCCTCCGTCACATAGACCTTGTCCACCTTAAGCTCCACCAGCCGCTCGGCCACGCGCAGCCCTTTGCCCGTACCCACCTGCGAATGAGGATTTTCGACCAGGTCCCGCGCCTGAATCTCCCCGTCGGAGGTCCTCAGCGTCACGATGCCGAAATACGGCGCCTCCCCAAAGTGCCGGCTGACCGTCCCCTCCCGGTCCGCCAGGGGGACCGCTATCCGCACGTTTACCCGGGGCTCGGGCTCGCAATAGATCATCGCGCGCTCGACGTGGGGGATCTTGTCCCGGATCGCTGTTTCAAGTTCCCCACTGATCCGGTGCGCCGCCTCGAGGTTGTCTGTCCTCACTGCCACGCTTGCCTGCAAAAAGCGGAATCGTCCGGCGTTGCGGCCTGTCAGGGAACGGACCTCCGTCACGAGCGGGTGGCCCAGCAGAATCTCCCGCACATCGGTCAACGTTTTGAAATCAGCCGAGGCGTCCAACAGCACCCGCATCCCGTCTGAGAGCAGTTCCCACCCCGCCCTTGCGATAAAAAGCAGGACGACGCCCGCGGCGACCTGATCGATCGAAACACCCCTGACCTCGAAATCCCATCCAAGAAAAGGAGGCAGCACCGCTGCCAGAACGACAACAGACGATAGAACATCCACCTGCCGGTGCTTCCCCTCGGCGATCAGCGTCGGAGAACCTGTCCGGCGTCCGACCCGCAGCGCATAGAGTCCGAAGAGGTAGGTCACGACCGTGCCTGCAAGGAGCAGGAGCAAAATGTCAAGCGAGATCTCGGGCGGCACGAGGGATTCCTGCAGAATCCTTCTCGCGATCTCATAGCCTGCAAAAAATATCGAAATGGCGACGAAGACCGAGAGGAGGTTCTCGATCTTGTAGAGTCCTAGAGGAAAGGATGCGGACTTGCGGGTCGAAAGTTTCACGCCCGCAAAAAGGACCAGTGAGGCGACGGCATCGGTTCCCGAATCGATCGCCCCGGCCGTCACCGCCAGGCTGTTCGAGAAAAAAGCCAGGGCCGCTTTCATGCCAGCGAGACCCACGTTCACCAGAAAGGCATACAGGGCGACGCGCCCGATCAACTGCGTCTCGCGATCGGATGTAGAGCCTTCGTCCGGGGATCCGCGCTCGATGGAATGATTAAGCGCCATCTGTCACCCTCTGTTTCGATCCGGTCAAGTTCTCCGGGAACAGGAAGAAAATCCCGCGCGTTCGCTGCAAGATCCTCTCACTGAACCGCCTGGCCACCTGCCCGCGCCGATGATCATCTCCCGCCCCCTGCATAGATTCTCTCGAGGACGGCCATAGTAAATGCCCTGCTCACGTCTACCGGCGAGGTCAGAACCCCCTCCTCCACCAACACCGCCTGCATTTCGTGCCAGTCTTTCTCCTTCATCCACCCGATCCTGTCTTCGCCGGTGTCGACCAGGGGCGCCTGTGCTTCCATCATCGCCGACTGGTACTCCCTGTCTTTGATCCGGGCATACTTCATCACGGCATCAAGGGCGGCATCCCGGTCCGCCAGGGCGATGCGCCACCCTTCCAGGGTCGCACGCGAAAACCGCTCGACCAACCCCGGATCCCGTACCAGCATTTTTTCAGTCGTCACGAGGAGGTCGGAATAAAATCGTATGCCGTAATCCGCAGGCCGGAAGAGATCGAGTTCGCATCCCTCGCGGTTCAGTTTGACAACCCCTGCCGTGATATACGCGGCGGTGATGTCCGCTCTGTCCTCGATGAACTCCTTGTAGGAGCTGTCGTAAGGCAGAAAGTCGACCTCGGATTCCGGCAGGCCGGCCCTTTTGAGCAATGCACGAAACTGGTACTCGAATTCGCAGAACGAATCCTTCTCCCCGCTCACCGCTGCGGTCCTCCCTCTAAAATCAGAGAGCCTCCCAATCCCCGACCCTTTTTTGACAGCATATACCACCGCGCTGCGCCTGTACAACGCGGCAACCGCCACGAGCGGCGCCCCGGCACTCCGCCTCACCAACACATCTTCAGGACTCAAGACCGCAAACTGCGCCTTCCCCGAAAGGAGGGAACCCACCACATCGACCTCCTCTCCGCCCTCGAGGAAGTCCACCTGCAGATTCTCCCGCGTATACAACCCATTTTCCTGGGCCGCATAAAACCCCGCAAACTGCGCCTGATGAACCCATTTCAATTGCACGGTCGCGCGCTCGCGCAGATTGAGCCCTGCCCTCTCACCGCACCCGGCCAGACAAATGAATACCGCTGGAACCATCGCCAAAAGCCATCTGAGTAGAGCCATCGTCGTTCCCTGTCTAACTCGTTTCCAATGATGAAGAAAAATTCTCATTTCCCGGCTGGAAACGATTTCGTTTCCAAAGCGTTTTTTCCGCATGGACACCATGATCTGTTTATGCATTCCAGCAATCCATTTCGACAACATTTGAGACCATATGCGCACTCGTCGCACATGTCAATCCGAAAGCCATTCCTAAGGCCTCAGTCAAAAGAGTTCCCCGAGCAAGACGATCGCCGCTCCTCATAAAGCGATATCACTACAGGCAACCGTAAGATCTCTACCGTCTCAGAGATTTTCCTTGCCGTGGCTTTTTTCATTGTCTTAAATCAATTCCTTTCTGATGTCCTCGGTCTTGCTGCTGCCCATTGGAATTTATTTTTTGACGCGGTTGTTGATATCCAATGGCATCGGGCTTGTTTGCGATCGCATCGAAGCATCGCTCAGGAATATCGTCCAGAATCTAACCGGCGCTCTCGTTGCCGTGGACCATTCCGGTAAATTCATGCTCCAAATGCATAAAATCCCGAAATCAATTCAATGCAATGAAGAACGATACGAGATGGTGTCCACTCAATCACCGCGCCTTTGAATACACCGGGCCACCGTTAAAAAGTTAGTTTTTTTCAACGTCCCGAGCCTTAGGCCCCCTGAGCGTTCCTACTCTGTATTCAACCCATCTTGCATTTTCTCCCCGATTTTTCGGTAAAGAGTCCTCCTACCGATGCCCAGGATGGCGGCGGCTTGACGCTTGTTTCCATTGACCCGTTTTAGAACATGACGAATATAGCGCTGTTCGATTTCAGCCAGGGGCGGGAGTATCTCACCTGCCCCGAGGAACTCGCGTTTATCGTTCCTTGGTTCGCCTATCGCCGAATTGTAATTCCTGATCCTCGTCGGCAGGTGCTCTGGTTGAATCCATGCTCCGGTGGCAAAGGTGACGGCCCTTTCCACGGCATTGCGGAGTTCCCGCACATTCCCCGGAAAGGGATATCTGGCGATCTTTTCCAGGGCGGTATGGGAGAATCCTTTGATCCTCCTGTTGAGGGCAAGGGAAAACTGCTGCAGGAATCTGCCCGCAAGCAGTTCGATATCTTCGCCCCGTTCCCTCAGCGGCGGGACCTTTACGGTAAAGGTCTCTAACCGGAAAAAGAGGTCCTCCCGAAAACGGCCCTGGCGGACCTCTTCCTCAAGGTCCCTGTGGGTGGCTGCCAGGACTCGTACGTCTGCCTGGTGTTCCTTGTTCTCTCCCACCCGCCTGACCTTCCCGTCCTGGAGGATGCGCAGGAGTTTTGCCTGGAGAAAAAGGGGCATTTCGGAAATCTCGTCCAGGAACAACGAGCCCCCTTCAGCCTCCGCAAAAAGGCCCTGACGGCTCCTCTGTGCGCCGGTGAAGGAACCCGCTGCATGGCCGAAAAATTCGCTTTCCACCAGATGTTCCGGGATCCCGGCGCAGTTGACAGGCAGAAAGGGCCCGTTTGCGCGTGTGCTCTCGTTATGAATAGCCCTCGTTACCAGTTCTTTTCCCGAGCCGCTCTCCCCCAGGATCAGGACAGGCCCCTGGGCATCCGCAACTTGGCGTATCTGTTCGAACAGAAGGCGCATGGCTGCACTGCTACCATACATGCCGTGGAAGCTGTCCGGCGGAAACGCTCCCTTCATCCAATTGACCGCCTCCTGGAGACGCTTTCTCTCCAGTATCCGTGTTACAGACAACGTGAAATGCTCCAAGTCAAGGGGTTTTGTGAGAAAGTCCTCTGCGCCTGCCTTCAAAGCCTCCACGGCCCTTGAAATGGTGCCGAAGGCCGTGATAATCAGGAATTTGGGAGGCAAATCGGCCGCCTTTTCCTGAACTTCTTTGAGAAAGCCGAGGCCGTCCATGCCCGGAAGCCTCAGGTCACAGACAATCACGTCAGGCCACCAACCCTCCATGAGTTTCCATGCTTCCTCGGCGCTTGGCGTCCAACGCACCTCCAGTCCACAATCCTCTATCTCCTCCTCAAGAAGTGTCCCGAGGGCTTCGTCGTCCTCCACAATCAATACGAGTTCCTTTTCTGCATTTCTTTCCGGCATGGATTTCCTCTTATCTACCCATTGTCAGCCGCCCTCGCAGGGAGCATGAGCCTGAAACATGCGCCCCCCATCCGACTGTCGTCTACCTCTACATAGCCGCCATGTTCTTCGGCTACTGCATACACCACAGACAGACCAAGGCCTGTGCCTTGTCCCACCTGTTTCGTCGTATAAAATGGCTCAAAGATTTCGGAGCGCTTTTCCACGGGTACGCCCGGACCGTTGTCTTCCACGCAAAAGCCCACCCATTCCTCTCCTTGTTCCCACGAAAGAAGGACGTTCCCCCCGCTGGCGCTCTGGATAGCGTTGCGAAGGAGATTAATGAGGGCCTGCTCAACCCTCATGGCGTCCATCAGGATCGGCTTAGCGTCTTTGGGACCCCGCAGGGCGACGGCCGTCCGGTTGGCCTCGCTATCTTCTGCTACGGCAGCAGCCGCAGATCCCGCCAGGCGAGATGGGAGTGCAGCGGCATACCTGATGGGATTGCTGCGTGTAAAGTCCATCAACTGCTTGATGATGCATTGCATCCGAAGGACCTGATTTCGGATGGCGAGGAATGCCTGCCGATGCTCAGGTTCTAAGTGCGGATTCCGAAGAGCTCGCTGAGCCTTCCCGCTGATGACGCTCAAAGGAGTCCCCAGTTCGTGGGCCGTCCCTGCAGCAAATCTCCCCATGGCGGCCAATTTTTCAGCACGGCGCAACTCCTCCTCCAATTTGGCCTGTTCCTTGCGCTGCTCCTCCAGTTGCTGCTCTGCCTTCTGAATGCTGTTGAGCATGTGGTTGAAGCTGGCCCCCAATGCCGCAATCTCCCTCGGCCCTTTGTGAGCAAACCTCTCTTCACGGTCCCCCTGTGCGACCCTCGACATGACCGATGCCAGGCGCTTCAGATCCAGTCCGAGCGCGCGGTGATGACCGTAAAGGACAACGCCGGAGAGTATCAGGAGCAGAAAAAGCAAGGCTACGGCCCCTTTTATTCTAACGGACCGCAGGTGATCGACGAAATCCGTACCTTTCCGGGTCAACTGGAAAAGCCCGTTGATCTGCCCGCTTGTGTCGGTCAAAGGCACGAAGTAGGAATATACCTCTCGCCCTGCAATACGGAGATACTCACCCCGTCGCTTTCCATCAGCCGCGAGTTTGGTCAGCCGTTCAGGCTCTGGGTCTGGATCCTCCAATCCGAGGGTGGCGATCTCAGCTCCTTCCTTGTCATAGACATAGGCGCTGTATACCCGCTTGATGGAGAAAACCGACTCCAACGCTAACATTATGCTCCCCATTCTGTCCTTTTCCAGGGCGTAACTCAGGGGCAGCTGGACAGCGCGGGCTACAAGCTCCAGGTCGCTTTTCATCCGCGCCTCGACCTCCTTTTCAAACGAGTTGAGTGCAAAGTATCCGCTGAGACCCAAGGCGCTGATCAGCGGGGTCACCACGTAGATCAAGAGGGCCGACCGCAAACCAAGAGTGGGAGGGAAAATGGCAATGCTACGCATCATATCTCCTTTGACACACCAAATTAACACATGTGCCATTATTATACACAATGATCTGATTGTAGGCAAAACTCGTTAATCTCTACAAAATTCTTTTAATACCAAATACTTATCAAAACATCTAAATCTGTAGCCGGACTTGCACACTACGTGCATAAAACTGGTACATTACGTGCATAAAAGTGAAGATCAAGATTCAAGCCTCACGATTCAGCACTCGGCGCAATGTGATCGTCGTTTACAGGGGCTTGCATACGGGCGGGGGCCGAACAGGAAGAAGGAGATCATGGGACCGCTGTAGAAGCCTGGACGGCCCATCATGGTTGTGGCGGCCGCCATGGCTCTTGCCGCGAGTTCGACCAGATGCCCTCAAGGAGGGATCAGCAGCGATGAGGCCAAGCCGTTGTAGAGCCAGGCCCAGGAAGTCCGGCAGCAACTAATGGCACTGGACGCTCGGCTCCCGAGCTTGGATGCCCTTAGGGACAGGGAACCCAGGGTGTGGGCCAGGAACTGGCATCGGTACCCAGATCGCTTACCGGGATCGAGATGGTATTCGAACCGCCAGAGCCGCCTCAGAGGCAGGCCCCACAACCAGTGGGCGGCGGCCGGTCTTTTTGACCGATGAGCGCGAAGCTATAGATTCAAATCCTATGTTTCAAGTGGATTCGGATCGGTTTTTAAACCTTATCAAATGAGAAAGGAGTTGTTTGAATGTTGAACAAATTTGGTTTTGTGATTTTGGCAGTCATCGTTTGTGCACTCTTGTGGGCAGTCCCGGCACCGTCCCAGCAGCATCAACAGGGAAAAGAGGGTGCGACCCAGCCACAGATAGAGGTGAAAGACGCAGACATGGACAAGGCCGCAGCGGCCTACGTGGAGGTTGCGCAGATTCAAAGGGAATTGCAGGAATCTTTGCAAACGGCTCCAGATCTCGATCAACGGCAAGCCCTTCAGGAAAACGCCAATCAGAAGATGATCCAGGCAGTTGAAGGGGAAGGCATTGATGTTGAAAAGTACAGACAGATAATGGCGGCTGTTAGCTCGGACGAAGATATGAGACAGAAATTCATGGAAAAGATTCAGGAATTACCGAGATAGATGTTGACAAAACATTATTTTATCTTGAAACATGACAATTTAGTGAAATATGCAAATAATACACCATATAGATATTCATAAAAATATTAAAAGCAGATAGTTCATTGTAATACACTCCAATAACATCATTTCCGCTATAAAGTCACCGAAACTCTGTTTTTCACAGAGCTCCGGTGACTTTAATTTTTAAATGCAGTGGTTCTTCATTTCAACCTCTGATAAATGAAAACCCAACTCTCACTCATTCGCAATCGATACGGCAAGAATCAAGCTTTTTTGATTGTACTGGAATTCTTTTTAGGATCCTATCGTAAAGTCGCCATAGCGGGCACGCTCTGCATGATCTTGTATTTCAATATATTGCATTATTACCTCATCAGTAACATTGCCGGAGGAAGCTGCAAAATAACCGCGCCGCCTGGAGTGCCCTCTGGGATGAAGAAGACAGCCACTCCGTGTACCCATACCGGAGATTATTGTCTTGATTTATATGGTGAAAAAATATATCAGGGACGGAAAACATCCTTAGCGGGAGGGAAGAGATGAAAAAGCGATTCTGGGTGATAGTTCTGGCTGGATTGATCCTTTTCGCCTCGGCCTCACTTTCTTTGGCGGACCTGACCATCACTGCAGACGGTGGTTTATCCGCACAAGACTGCGATTTCAATTGCACCGATCCCCAATATGTTTCTTTGGGAAATCCTATCTATAATTGGCATATCACGTCATCCGGTCAAACTAAATCATGCGAGAGTTGGGATGGAACCATCTCCTTCCCGGGAACGAGTCAAATAGATAGCGCGATTGTCTACGTCGAGGGCGCAAACACCACCGAAATGTGTGAAATCATTCGCGCACCTTTCAACAAGACCCTGCTCAACCGCTTTTTGGAGCGGTATCACCCGGAACATGCGCTCTGTTTCCCCAACAATGCCTCTCTGTCCTTCCGTGCATGCGCCGATCCCGGTGCAAATGGGGCATATTTTATCCTGCTGGAATCCGACCAGTGTGACTATACGATTTTCGGGCCGATCCTCCTGAATGATGCGCAGCCGTGTTCAACGCAAGAGCCACAGGCCGTCCCGACGTTCAACGCCTTCGGCGGCGCTGCGTTGATCGCCATAATGATGATACTGAGTGTCATCTATATGAAAAGAAAAAGGGCGCTCCGCTAGGGAGTGTCTATCGGGAAATCATCATCAAACGCGACCCGGTTTCCGCTTCCTGAACTCACCGTTACCCACCAGTGCATAGGTCGCGCAGCAAAACCGTGATTTGAGGCACCAGCCGCGTTCTGTTGCGGCAGTTCGAATCTGTGGAAATCCAGGTTTGGCAGCGGCGCGGGATCACCCGGCCTTCAAATTTTTCAAAGAGTGATAATGCATTGCGGCCCCGGAGCGTTACGGAACAATTTTTGCGGACGAGTGACCGGGCGCGCCGGTGGTGATACGGTTGGGGACAGTACGCGAAAAACAACAAAGGGGCTACGCTTTTGGCGCAACCCCTTGTTTTTCCTTGGTGGTCCCAACGGGACTCGAACCCGTGTCCCCGGCGTGAGAGGCCGATATCCTGGACCGCTAGACGATGGGACCTTCAACATACGTACGCGCGCAGTGTGCTGCAACCCCTCTTCTTTGACTACAAGCCCAAAAAAAGTGGCTGGGGGACGAGGATTCGAACCTCGGTTAACGGGGCCAGAACCCGTCGTCCTGCCGCTGGACGATCCCCCAGTCGAAAGTAGTAGTTTGCCCGAACGAAGTCACCATGTCAAGCAAAAACCGGCATGTCAAACTCAATTCACAGTGCTTTCCAGCAACGCACCAGGTGATCGGGTGCGACCGCTTCGAGTGTGACGGGCGCCTCGCGGCAGCGGTCCTCCACAAGCGGACAGCGCCCCTGGAACCGGCAGCCCGGCGGAGGATCCATAGGGCTGGGGACATCGCCGCCCAAGGGGCGTACAAAGCCTTCCCGCCCTTTTTCGATCGTGGGCACAGCCGCCAGGAGCGCCTTCGAATACGGATGCCGCGGGGCGGCATAGAGGGCCTCGGCCGGCGCATATTCCACGATCTGCCCAAGGTACATCACCGCCACATCGTGGCTCAGATAGCCCACCACGTTCAGGTCGTGCGAGATGAAGAGGTAGGCCAGCCCCAGGCTTTCCTGGAGATCGTTCAGAAGGTTGATGATCTGGGCCTGGATCGAGACGTCCAAGGCCGATATCGGTTCGTCGCAGATGACCAGAGACGGTCCAACACTCAGGGCGCGGGCGATCCCGGCACGCTGCCGCTGCCCCCCGCTGAACTCGTGAGGGTAGCGGTCCTCGTTCGCTGCGGCAAGCCCCACCTGTTCGAGCAGTTCCCCCACTCGCGCCTTGCGTTCACGCCGCTCCATCCCGACCGTCCGCAGCCCCTCTTCGATGGATTGCCCGATCGTCATGCGGGGGTTCAAAGAGCCATAGGGATCCTGAAAAATCATCTGGAACTCCCGGCGGTATGGCCGCATTTCCTTTTCCGAGAGGCCGGTCATGTCCCGGCCGCGGTAGACCACACTCCCGCCGCTGGCAGACAGGAGCCCGAGAACCGCGCGGGCCAAGGTGGACTTGCCGCAGCCCGACTCTCCGACCAGTCCCAGGGTCCTGCTCCGGCGAACCTCGAGGTCGACCCCGTCCACAGCCTTGATCCAGCCGCGAATCCGCTGCAGAAAACCGCGCCGGACGGGGAAATGCACCCTCAGGTCGTTGACCTTCAGGATCGGCGCTGTCTCGGTGGCCGCAGTCCGGATCATCCCTTCACCCGCCGATCCCCGTCAGCCGGCCTTTGCCCCGGTTCTGCCGGATTCGGCGCGCTCTCGTGAGCTCTCAGGCAGCGCGCCTGGTGTCCGTCGCCCAAATCGATCATCGTCGGGACCGATCCCCGGCACGATTCCATCGCCCTCGGGCAGCGGGGGTGAAAGGGGCAGCCCGCGGGTCTGCAGGCCGGATCGGGCACGTGTCCTGGGATGCTGCTCAATCTTCGCCCCCTCTTCCCGCGGCTGGGGAGCGAGGCCAGCAGCCCCTGCGTATAAGGGTGCCTCGGGTCCTCGAAAAGCGTCGGCGTCCGCCCCTCCTCGACGATCATCCCTGCATACATGACATAGACCCGCTCCGCCACCTGGGATACGACCCCCAGGTCATGCGTGATGTACAGGATCGACATCCGCCGCTCCTCCTGAAGCGAGCGCATCAGCGCCAGGATCTGGGCCTGCACGGTCACGTCGAGGGCCGTCGTCGGCTCGTCCGCGATCATCAGCTCCGGGTTGCACGACAGCGCCATCGCGATCATGACCCGCTGGCGCTGTCCTCCGCTCAGCTGATGCGGATAGTCGTCCAGGCGCTCCTCCGGGTTCGGAATGCCGACGTCCCTCAAGAGAGTGACCACGCGCCTTCTGATTTCATCTTCATCGACTGCCTCGTGCACCCGGATGGCTTCCCCGATCTGATCCCCGACCTTGAATACCGGGTTCAATGAAGTCAACGGTTCCTGAAAGACCATCGAGATCCGCCTTCCCCGAATCTTCCGCAGTTCCTCTTCATCCAGCCCGAGCAGCTCGACCCCCCCGAGCCTCGCACTCCCCTGTTCGACCACGGCCGCCCGCGGCAGCAGGCCGAGGAAAGAAAGCGCCGTGACGCTCTTTCCGCAGCCGGACTCCCCCACCAGCGCAACGGTCTCCCCCCGGCGAACGCCGAGGGACACCCCTTCCACCGCCTTCGCAGGGCCGGCCAGGGTTTTGAACGTAATGTGAAGATCCGCCACACTCAGCAGGGTTTCGGTTTTCAGCTCCATCACCTCTCCCGCAGTTTTGGATTCAAGGCCTCCCGCAGCCCTTCGCCAAACAGGTTGAAACACAGCACGACGATGAGGATCGCCACCCCTGGCACGAAGGTGAGCCACGGGGCGTCGAAGATGAAGTTCTTGCCGTCGGAGAGGATGTTCCCCCATGTGGCGTGCGGCGGGGGGACGCCGAAGCCGAGGAAGCTGAGTCCGGCCTCGGTCAGGATGGCCGTCGCGATGCCGATCGTGGCCGAGACCAGCACGGGGGCAATCGCGTTCGGCATCATGTGCCGGAAGATGATCCGCCAGGTCCCGATCCCCAGGGCCCTGGCCGCCGTCACGAAATCCTGCTCCCGGAGCGAGAGGAACTCCGCCCGCACGAAGCGCGCCGTCCCCATCCAACTGGTCAGCCCGATGACGATCATGATGTTGTACATGCTTGCGGGGAGAAGCGCCACCACGGTCAGGATGAGGAAGAAGCTCGGGAAGCAGAGCATGATGTCGACCAGCCGCATGACGAGGGTGTCGACCGAAAAGGTCCCCCACTCCAGGAAGCGCAGGGGGCCGCGCAGCAATCTCAATCGCCGAAGAAGAGGGATGACGGGACCGGCCAGGAAGAGGCCGAGCGCCAAACGCCCCGCGCCCTGCGCCAAAGAAAGCAGCGCCGCCGCCCAGGCGCACGCCCAGAGCACCTGCCCGACCTGCAACCGGTTCCCACCGAAATACCCCGCAATCCCGCCCAGCAGGATCCCCACGGCCACGGCGATCCCCACCGCCACGAAGCCGACGGTGAGGGAGACCCACGCCCCCTGCAGCATGCGTGCGAAGACGTCCCTTCCCAGATCGTCGGTTCCAAGCAGGAAGACCCCGAAAGGCGGCCGGTCGTCCTCCTCCAGGGTCCCGGCAAAGGGGGCGCTCAACGGCGGACGGAGCTTGTTCTCGAGCCTCACCTGCGCCGGGTCGAAGACCGGGTCGGACCCCGAGGTCAGGAACAGCCCCGCGAACGCGGTCAGGAAGAAGGCGAGGAAGACCACCAGCCCCGCGAAGGCCATCCGGTTGCCCTCGAGCATCCGCCGGAAGGCCACGATCCGCCCCTCCCCTGCAGGCACCGCGGCCGACGGGTCCGCATGGCAGGTGTTTTGCGCCTCGCTCACAGCCGAATCCTCGGGTCCACCACCACGTACAGGATGTCCGAAACGAGCGTCCCGGCCAGAACCAGGACGGCTGAGATGAAATTCACGGTCAGAATGACCGGATAGTCCCGCGCAAGGATCGCCTCGTAGGCCATGCGGCCCATGCCCGGCCAGGAAAAGATGGATTCGATGATCACCGACCCCCCGATCAGGCCGGGCAAAATCAGCCCGAACATGGTGACGAAAGGCAGGAGGGCGTTCCTGAGGGCGTGCTTGTAATGTACCTGGTCGAACGTGAGCCCTTTGGCGCGGGCCGTGCGAACGTAGTCCTGGCTCTCCACCTCGAGCATCTGGCTGCGCACGTAGCGGGAAAGGACAGCGATCCCTCCGGTGGCCCCCAGGACGGAAGGCAGGAGCAGGTGCCAGACACGGTCCATGACCCCATGGATCCAGGAGGCATCCCCCACCCCGAAGGTCTTCATCCCGATCACCGGCACTTCCAGGCTGTTGACGACGAGGATGATCAGGACATAGGCGAAGAAAAATCCGGGAATCGAGATGAGGAAGTAGGCGATGAAGGTGGTGCTCCGGTCGTAGAACCCTCCGCGGTGGATCGCGGAGCGGATGCCCACCGGAAACGAGAGGGTCCAGGTGATGAGCGTCCCGACGATGAAAAGCGGCAGACTGTTCAGGAAGCGCTCCCAGATCTTGAGGAGCACCGGCTGGTTGTCCTTCCAGGAGACGCTCCGTCCGGTCAGAAGATCCGCGTAGAAGCGGAGGTACTGGACGTGGAGCGGCTCATCCAGGTGAAAGGCCTCCCGGAAGCGCTCCACCATCTCGGGCGTGAACTTCGGATTCATCGGGTCCACCTGGCTCGGGCTCCCCGGGGCGAGATGGATGATGAGAAAGGACACCACCGACACGAAAAACAGGGTGACGATCTTCTGAATCAGGCTCCGGCCCAGAAACGACAGCATCGATCAGCCCTCCGCCGCGAAGTCGGGCACATGCGGCAGTTTGATCCAGCGGTTGAAATGAAAGGTGTAGCTCCCTGTTTTCGTGGGCTTTATCCGCTCATAGACGGGGTCGCCAGACGCATCGGTCCGCTGGATGACGATGCGCTGGTCGAGAATGGCGGTCCACTTCCCGACATACAAGAAGGTGTAAGGCTGCTCTTCGGCGATGATCGCATGCAGGTCGCTGCAGTACTGGACCTGCCGGTCGTGGTCGTAGGTCTCCCGGATCCGCAGGATGAGGTCGTCGGCCGCCTCATTCGCGAAACCTGCAAAGTTCAGGTGGAAGGGCTTCGTCTGGCTCGAATGCCAGATCTGGAAAAGGTCCGGGTCGACGCCCATGCTCCAGCCGAGGACCAGGGCGTCGAAATCCTGCTTGTTGACCCGCTCCTCGATAAAAACCGACCACTCCAGGATGTCGGTCCGCACGTCGATCCCGATCTGCTTCCAGGCGTCCTGCGCAATGGCCAGGATGGCCTTCCGCGTGTCGTTGCCGCCGTTCGTGATGAGCGTGAACTGGAGCCGGCGTCCGTCCTTCTCGAGCCAGCCCTCCGGACCCCGGCGCCATCCGGCCTCCGCCAGCAGCGCAAGCGCCGCTTCCGGGTCGTAAGGAAGCGGCTCGATCGAGTGGTCGTAAAAGTCGGTCTGCTTCACGAAAGGGCCGGTGATGCGCTCGCCCTGCCCGTAAAGCACAAAGCGGATGATCTTCTCGACATCGATCGCCATCCCGAGCGCCCGGCGGACGCGCGCGTCATTGAACGGCTCGCGGCGCAGGTTGTAGGCGATATAGGTGTACCCGAAGCTCACCCCGGAAAAGCTCTGGAAGCGCGGATCCCGGGACAACCTTTCGACCTGGTGCGGCTGCACCGCGTAGTTGTCCACCGTCCCGGCATAGAACTCCATCTCCTGGGTCAGAAGGTCCGGGATCACCCGGTAGACATAGCGACGGTAGTTGGGGGCGCCCTCCCAGTAATCCTCGAAGCGTGTCAGCTCGATGTGCTGATCGGAGAGCCACTCCTTGAAGACGAACGGTCCGCATCCGACGGGCCGGCGGTTGAAGCGGCTCTGGCGCATGGAAAACGCCTCGGGGTCCATCCCCCGCTCGGCGGCTTCGCGCTTCAGCGCCTCCGCATTCAAGAGGTGTTCGGGGAGGATGCCCATGCCCCAGCTCGCCAGGGCCGGAGAATACAGGCGCTTGTAAACGATCCGGACCGTCAGCGGGTCCGGGACCTCGACCGACTTCACCGGTTCGTAGTCGGAGACGCGCGGCGAGAGATTCCGGGGGTCCATGATGGCATCGTAGGTGAAGCGGACATCCCTGGCGGTGACGGGGTGTCCGTCGTGGAAGCGCACCCCGGGGCGGAGGCGGAAGGTGACGATGGGGTTGTGCTCGGTCTGCGGCAGCAGCTCCTCCGCGAGCCGGACAAGGAGCGCCTCCTCGATCGGCGCGGAGGCCTGCACGAGACCCGCGCTCTGGAACGGGGCGAGAACCTCTTCTCCCAGCACCGTCCGAAGCCGGTCGAAGATCTCCGGATCGACGCGGTCGAGGCTCAACCAAATCCTTTCCGGCGCATGGACGGTCAGTTCGATCCCGGTCTCCTCGCCCTCACCGGACCCCTGGCGCACCTTGCGGGTTTCGGTAAAGGTCCGGGCCGGCAAGACCTCCACGCCCTGGATATGGGCGAGGGATTCCGCCACTTCAGGCGGTAGGTCCAGCAATCCCCCGCGGGCCTTGATGAGGCGCGCGACCACCTCGGCGCCGTCCGCTCCCCCCGTCTCCGAGGCGGCCGGATTCAGGTAGAACCACGCCTCCTCCCGGATCTCCCAGGACTCGGCCAGACGGCCCCGCAGCCGCAGCTCCTCATCGCGGTCGAGCAGCCCCTCGAAGACGAGCGCATTGATCTCACTGCTCGCGGAATCCGCAGAGAGAATGGGGTTGAGGATACTCGCATCCCCGATGGACCCCGTGATGAACGACTCCAGCCGCTCCGGGTTCCCCCGGGTCTGCTCCTCATAGCTCGGCACCCAGAAATAGGCCTGCACCAGAAAGAGCATGAGTGCCAGCGGCACCCAGAGCAGTAGCCGTTTGACCGTCATATGCCGGACTGATCCTACGTCCCCATCTCCCAGGATGACAGGTATGCCGCCTGCTCCTCGGTCAGGGTGTCGATCTCGACACCCATCGCCTCGAGCTTCAGACGGGCGATCTCTTCATCGATGGCCTTCGGCACCGGGTACACCTTCCGCTCGAGTTCTTTGTGCCGCTTGGCCATGTATTCCGCAGAAAGGGCCTGGTTGGCGAAGCTCATGTCCATGACGCTCGACGGGTGCCCTTCGGCCGCGGCCAGATTGATCAGCCGCCCTTCCCCCAGGACATAGATGCGCTTCCCCGTCTTCAGCCGAAACTCTTCGACGAAGGGGCGGATGGCGCGCCGGCTCTCCGTGAGCTCGGCCAGACCGGGGAGGTCGAGTTCCACGTCGAAGTGGCCGGAGTTGGAGACCATCGCCCCGTCCCTCATCAAGGCGAAGTGCTCCTTGCGGATCACGTTGATATCCCCGGTCAGGGTGCAGAAGAAGTTTCCGAGGGGCGCCGCCTGCGCGATCGGCATCACCTGGAACCCGTCCATCACGGCCTCGAGGGCGCGGAGGGGATCCACCTCGCAGACGATGACGTGCGCCCCGTGGCCCTTCGCCCGCGCCGCCACGCCGCGGCCGCACCATCCGTAGCCGCTCACCACGAAGACGCTCCCGGCGACGAGGCGGTTGGTCGCACGGATGATCCCGTCGAGGGTGCTCTGGCCGGTCCCGTAGCGGTTGTCGAAAAGGTGCTTGGTGTTGGCGTCGTTCACCGAAATCACCGGGAACTGGAGCACCCCGTCCCGCTCCATGCTGCGCAGGCGGATCACGCCGGTCGTCGTCTCCTCGGTCCCGCCTACGACCTCGGCAAGGAGGCTTTTCTGTTCCGCCTCGCTCAGCCCCTGGGCCCATTTCGCGACCGTCGGCTCCAGTTCGCCCCATTTGTGGAGCGCGATGAAATGAAGCGAACTCACAAGGTCTGCGCCGTCATCCATCGTCAGATGGGGGCGGTGCTTCAATGCGGAGAGGATGTGGCTGTAATAGGTGGCGTGGTCCTCGCCCTTGATCGCGAAGACGGGGACCTCGTCGTCCGCCACGAGCGATGCCGCGACGTCGTCCTGTGTCGAAAGCGGGTTCGAGGCGCACACCGCCACCTCCGCCCCGCCCGCCTTGAGGGTCTTCACGAGCCCCGCCGTTTCCGTCGTCACGTGGAGGCACGCCGACAGCCTGAGCCCCGCCAGGGGCTTTTCCGCCGCGAAGCGTTCCCTGATCTTCGCCAGGACAGGCATGCTCATGCCCGCCCACTCGATGCGCAGCCGTCCTGCGGCGGCCAGGCTCAAATCCTTGATATCATAATCCATCGGTCTTTATCCTTCCTGTCTCTTGTTGTGCGTCAAGCCGCAGGGACGCTGCCCTGCTTCGCCGGGAAATGATGTCCTACCGCGAAATCATTTGCGGATGGATACCATTCCAGCGCTCGGCCCCGAACAGAACCCGACGCTTCTCACCGCTCGAAAGCCGCATCGGCCTCTTCCCGCAACGCCGTTCGCCTCCCTGATCCGGCCGCGCGAGCGCATGCCTTCGTACCGGAAAACCGGCAAAGAAAGGGCGGCGTCACGGCATTCGCCGCGAAGGCCTCACTTCACCGCGCGCTTCAGATCCTCCACGAGGTCCGTCTTCTCCCAGGAAAACTCCGGCAGCTCCCGGCCGAAGTGCCCGTAATTGGAGGTCTTCCGGTAGATGGGCCGCAGCAGGTCCAGGCGTTCGATGATCGCCGCCGGACGAAGATCCACGGTCTTCCTGACGATCTCGGTCAGCTCCGCGCTCGGCACAACGCCCGTGCTGTATGCCCCCACCATCACCGAAACGGGCTCGGCGCGGCCGATGGTGTAGGCGACCTGCATCTCGCAGGTCGTCGCCAGACCGGCAGCGACGATGTTCTTGGCCACGTACCGGCACATGTAGGAGGCGCTGCGGTCGACCTTCGAGGGATCCTTCCCGGAGAAGGCGCCGCCGCCGTGGTAGCCGAAGCCGCCGTAGGTGTCCATGATGATCTTCCGCCCGGTGAGCCCGCAGTCGCCCAGCGGGCCGCCAACGACGAAACGCCCGGTGGTGTTGATGAAGTACTGCGTCTCGCTGTCGAGGAGTTCGGCCGGGATCACCTCTTCGATCACCTTTTCGATGATGGCCTCCCTCAGGGTGTCATAATCCACGTCGGGCTCGTGCTGGGCCGCGATGACGACGGTGTGCACCCGGTGAGGCTTCCCGTCCACGTAGTGCACCGTCACCTGGCTCTTCCCGTCGGGGCGCAGCCACGGGAGCTGGCCCGATTTGCGCACATGGGCGAGGCGCCGCGTGAGGCGGTGCGCCAGGTAGATGGGCATCGGCATCAGGACATCGGTGTCGGTGCAGGCATAGCCGAACATGAGCCCCTGGTCGCCGGCGCCCTGCTCCTTGAACAAACCGGTCCCGTTCACACCGATCGCGATGTCGGGAGACTGCTTGTCGATGCTCGAGAGCACGGCGCAGGTCTCCCAGTCGAACCCCATGGAGGAGTTGTTGTAACCGATGTCCTTGATGGTGGAGCGCACCACCTCGGGAAAATCCACATAGGCGGAACTCGTGATCTCCCCGGCGATCATGGCCATGCCGGTCGTGACCAGGGTTTCGCAGGCGACCCGGGATTTCGGGTCGAGCAGCATGAACTCGTCCAATATGTGATCGGAGATCTGATCGGCGATCTTGTCGGGATGGCCCTCGGTGACCGACTCCGAGGTGAAGAGAAAATTCGTTGCTTTCATCGCTCACTCCTTCATTGTCATTGGGTTGGCGGCCTTGTCGCCGCATCCGGGCTCAGGCCCGGACCTCCAACACGGCATTGTCGATCAGCCGGGTGCTGCCTACGAATACCGCGAGCGCCATCAAGGCGTCCCGCTGGAGCACGGCCACCTCTTCCAGGGTCTCGGGGTCCGCCAGGCTGATGTAGTCGATCCGGGTAAACGGCTGGCCGGAGATCAGCGCCTCCACCGTCCGCCGGATGGCGGCGGCATCCCGCTCACCCGCGCGCACCAGGTCCTGCGCCAGCTCGAGCCCCTTTTTGAGGCACCGGGCGACGATCCGCTCCTCGGCGCCGAGGTATTTGTTTCGCGAACTCATGGCGAGCCCGTCCGCCTCCCGGACGATCGGCACGCCCACGATCTCGATGCCCATATCGAGGTCCGCCGTCATGCGGCTGATCACCGTCAGCTGCTGAAAATCCTTCTGGCCGAAGACGGCGATGTGCGGCCGGGTGATATGGAAGAGCTTCGTGACCACCGTCGCCACGCCGTCGAAGTGGGTCGGCCTCGAAAGCCCGCACAGGTGCTGGGTCACTTCCAGGACCTGCACCCGTGTCTGAAAGCCGGCGGGATACATCTCCTGCGCCGTCGGCAGGAAGACGACATCCACCCCGACCGACTCGGCCTTCGCGAGATCGCCTTCCCGGTCGCGCGGATAGCGTTCGAAATCCTCGTTCGGCCCGAACTGCGAAGGGTTCACGAAGATGCTGACAACCGCATGGGTCGCGAGTTTTTTTGCAACGCGCATCAGTTCGAGGTGCCCCTCGTGCAGGAACCCCATCGTGGGCACGAGGCCGATGGTGTACCCCGCCATCCGCAGGGCCTCGGCCTTCTCCTGCATCTCCTGGACCGATTCGATGATCTCCATACAGGGACCCCTTTCACCGCCTCCCGGCGGTCAGAGCCCTCCGGGATGGAAGTTTTCAACAGGTCATCGGACGAAAACCATCCAGGTAGTATTCATCCGGGGGTGATTTCGCGGTAGAACCCCGTTTCCAATCCGGAAATGAGGATTTTTCTTCACACGCTGCACGTGCTCAGTCCCACCCCTGCGGGGCGGGTCCCGGTTTCTTCACACCTTTCGGGTGCTCAGTCCCCCCGGTACGCGGCGGGTCCCGGTCTGGCCAATATCAAGGAAATCAAGGGTTTGTGCGGCGGAGACCTGGTGGGCGCCGCACAAGCAAACGTGCAGGTTGACGCCGAGATGGGCCAAAAAGACCATTTCCGGATGGATCTAGGTATCACCCGTGTTGCTATTTGTCAACGCCAGGGCATCGCCCAAGCACAGAAAGTCCTCCATGCCGAGGGTTTCGGCCCGCCTGCGGGCGTCGATGCCGCACCGCTCGAACGCCGCCTCGAGCGCCTCTCCGGGCCAAGGGTCCGGCATGCGGAGGAGGGCGTTCATCAGGGTCTTGCGACGGTGGCCGAAGGCCCCCTTCACGACCCGCCGGAAGACGGCCTCGTCACGGGCCCGCCTCGGATAAGCAGCCTCGAAATCGAACCGGACCACCGTCGAATCGACCTTCGGCCGCGGCCGGAACGCCTCCCGCGATACCTCCATGACGTGCGTGACGCTGGTCGCGTACCGGACAAGGACCGTCATGGCGCCATAGGTCTTCCCGCCGGGGGCGGCGGTCAGCCTGGCGGCCATCTCCTGCTGCAGCATCAGGATCGCGCGGCTGAAAAGGCCCCGGTTCCGGAGCAGCGTTTCGATCAACGGTGAAGAGATGTTGTACGGGATATTGCCCAACACCACGAATCGGGGGCCCCGGCCGGCGTCGAGTTCCCCGAAATCCCACCGGAGGATATCCGCCTGCACCAGCCTGACATGCCTCAGCCCCCAGGCGCCGAGTTTCCCCCCGAGGTAGCCCACCAGCCATGGATCCTTCTCGACCGCCACCACGCGCTCGGCCGATCGCGCCAGCAGCCGTGTCAGCGCCCCCCGCCCCGGCCCGATCTCGAGGACGGGTTCACCGGGCTGAAGCGCCGCTGCCGCGACGATCCGGTTCACGACTCCTTCGTGGATCAGGAAGTTTTGTCCGAGGCTCTTGCGTGCCCTGAAATCCCCTTCAGCCCTCATGTGCTCCTTCTGCGCGCGGCCCGCTTCTCACGCCGGCGCCGCCGCACCTCTTGGAAAAAACCGAAGAGCCGCACGGAAATCACGTACGCGGGCAAGGCGAACACCGTCCCGATCATGACCCCCCCAAGGAGAAAGGCCGCCACCGTTTCTCCGCCCGCGCCGAGGATCTGCATGGCGATGTCCATCGGCTCCTCGCCCCTCTGGATCATCCCCAGGATGGAACGAAACACCCCGTTGCCGTTCGGGATGCCGAGCACGAAGGCCCCCAGCTTGTGGCTGTAAAGGTAGAGTAACCACCAGTTCAGGGGGTTGCTCACCCACGTCCCGAGAAGCGCGGTGATCTTGCTCGCGCGCAGCGGGATGGCCAGCGCAATCGCCAGTGCCGTTTGAAAAGGCAGGATCGGCATGCAGCCGGCAAAGACGCCGACGGTCAGGCCGAGCGCCAGTTCGTGCGGAGTTCCGCGCAGGCGGGTGACGCGCCAATACCAGTAGCGGATTCGCCGGCTGAGCTTCACCTCACACCCAACTCCTTACCCCTGCAGTTCACCACGCCGCCCCCCCGGAAGGTCATCCATCGGAAACTTGGAGCGCGCATCCACGTCGAGACCCGCCGTTTCACCCTTCAGGAAACGGTGGTACCCGGTCAGGGCGATCATCGCCCCATTGTCTGTACAATAGGCCGGACGGGGATAAAAGACCGAGATTCCTCTCTCCTGTGCGGCAGCGCTCATGCGCCCCCGCAGACGGCCGTTGCAGGCGACGCCCCCCGCGACCGCCGCGGCTGAGACACCCATTCTTTCGACGGCCGCCAATGTCTTCTGGACGAGGACGTCCACCACCGCCTCCTGGAAAGCGGCGGCCATGTCCGCCAGGGAGCAGGCCCGCTCCGCCTCGGGCGCCTCGGCCCAACTCCGGTGCTGAAGCAGGACGGCCGTCTTGAGGCCGCTGAAGCTGAAATCCAGCGACTCTTTCCCCATCCAGGCCCTCGGAAAACGGATCGCCCCCGCATCTCCGCTCCGGGCGAGGGCCTCGATCACCCGCCCGCCGGGGTACCCGAGCCCGAAGATCTTGGCCACCTTGTCGAAGGCCTCCCCGGCCGCGTCGTCCACCGTCTGCCCCAAGAGCGTATAATCCCCGTAGCCCCGCACGTGGTAGAGCTGCGTGTGCCCGCCCGAGACCGTCAGTGCCGCATAGGGAAAGGGCGGCGTCTCGGGCTCCAGGAAGATCGAAAGCAGATGGGCCTCGAGGTGGTTGACCGCGATGAGGGGTATCTCGAGCGAAAAAGCCAGCGCCTTGGCATAGTAGAGCCCGACCAGCAGGCTTCCGACAAGCCCCGGCCCCTGCGTTACGGCGATCGCATCGAGATCCCTGAAGTCCGCCTCCCCGGCCTTCAGGGCCTCTTCGACCACGGGGATCAGGTTCCTCAAGTGCTCCCGCGAGGCCAGCTCCGGGACGACGCCGCCGTGCCGGTGATGCAGCGCGATCTGCGAGTGCACCACGTTGGCGAGCACTTCGCGCCCGTCCCGCAGCAGGCCGGCGGAGGTGTCATCACACGATGTATCGATGCCCAGAATCAGCAAAACGTCCTCTTCCGCATTGCGGCCGCCTCTGATCGAACCCAGCCGGGCCGGATGCCTTTTCCTCTGAAACCATCCGCCGGCGGCATTTCCGGCAGGGCCTGTCGACGCGGCAGAATCGACCGGTTCAATGGACCTTTGCACATTTGAACAGAGGAGACGCGATCCAGCCGAGCCGCTCCACGTCCAGCCTTCGAATCTGCACGTGGATAAAGCTCGGCCTGTTCAGCGTGCAGCCGGATTTCGACCGGCGCGTGCCGCCCCCTCCCGCAATGATAGAGCCCGGGATCACTCGGCGGGCACACCGCCGCCGGATCGAAGCGGCTCGATCGGTGCAGTGGGCCCCGAGCCAAAGGACGGGAATCCTCGAGGGTCAGATAGGGCCGGATTCTCGACCATGTCACCGGCCCGATCCCTTCGACCAGCATCAGCTCCTCGAGCGACTTGAACCCGCCGCGCCGTTCCCTTTCCGCCACAATCCGCCCGGCCAGCCTGGGGCCGATTCCCGGCAGGACCGTCAACCCTTCCAGGTCCACCCGGTTCAGTTCGATGGGGATCCGGAGAGTCCATTTGAAAAACGCGGACATCCCCTGAGGCATGACCACAGCCGCTGGGCCCCCTTCCCAGAACTCCACCCGATCTCCGGAGCGTAGGAGCCTCTCCCCACCGGCCCGGGCAGAACCCGCTCTTCCCTCCGTTGCGAGCCTGGCCGTCAACTCCGAGAGCCGCGGCTCCCGCTCGAAGGCGAAGACCGACGCTTCGCCCCCCGCCTGCACGACCTCAACAAAAACCGCCTCACCCCTGAAAATGGGGGGTGAAGCGGAATCCAACAACGCCGCCAGGGCCTGGGGAATCAAAAGCAGCAGTAGGAGCAGCAGACCGCCGCGCACCAGACGGTGGTCGTCTCTAGGGAT
Source organism: Desulfatiglans anilini DSM 4660 (assembly GCF_000422285.1). NCBI lineage: Bacteria > Pseudomonadati > Thermodesulfobacteriota > Desulfobacteria > Desulfatiglandales > Desulfatiglandaceae > Desulfatiglans > Desulfatiglans anilini. The sequence goes on along the minus strand of NZ_AULM01000005.1, from coordinate 54,907 downwards.
TCTCGAGACCAAACGCCTCATGCAGGACACGCACCGCCAGCTCCGTGTACTTCTCCTCGATCACACACGAGACCTTGATCTCGGAGGTGCTGATCATGATGATATTGATGTTTTCCGCCGCCAGGGTCTCGAACATCTTCTTGGCGACGCCCGCGTGGCTCCGCATCCCGACGCCGATGATGGACACCTTGGCGATGTTCTCGTCGCCGAGAACCTTCTCGGCGCCGATCTTCTCCGCCACCTGGCTCACGAGCTTCATGGTCTTCATGAAGTCCGGCTTCGGCACCGTGAAGGTCAGATCCGTGTAGCCGTCCTCGCTTGTGTTCTGGACGATCATATCGACCACGATCCCCGCCTTAAAAACGGAGTCGAAGATCTGCGACGCGATCCCGGGGTGGTCCGGCACGCGCCGGATCGTCACACGGGCCTCGTTCTTGTTGTAGGCGATGCTCGAAACCGCCACCTTCTCCATGTCCTTCGTTTCACCGATCACCATCGTACCCCTTTCGTTGCTGAACGTGGACCTCACATGGATGGGCACGTTGAATTTTTTGGCAAACTCCACCGAACGTATCTCCAGCACCTTGGCCCCGAGGCTCGCCATCTCGAGCATCTCTTCGTACGAGATCGAGTCCATCTTCCGCGCCTGGGGGCAGACGTGCGGATCAGTGGTGTACACCCCTTCCACATCGGTGAAGATCTCGCAGACATCGGCATTGAGCGCCGCCGCCAGTGCCACCGCCGTCGTGTCGGATCCGCCGCGCCCGAGCGTGGTGATGTTTCCTGCTTCGTCCAACCCCTGAAAGCCCGCCACGGTCACGATCCGGTTCGCCGAAAGCTCGTGCGTGATCCGCTCGTGGTCGATCTCATGGATCCGCGCCTTACCGTAAAGGTCGCTCGTGTGGATGGCCACCTGGAATCCCAGCAGGGAACAGGCATCGTAGCCCATGTCCTTCACCGCCATCGAAAAGAGCGCCACGCTCACCTGCTCGCCCGTCGCCATCAGGACGTCCAGTTCCCGCGGGTCGGGATCGGGCGTCATCTCCTTCGCCAGCTTGATCAACCCGTCCGTCTGCCCCGCCATGGCCGACAGGACCACCACCATCCGGTTCCCCTCTTTGAACGTGTCGATGACCCTCCGCGCGACGTTCCGGATCTTCTCGATGCTGCCGACCGACGTTCCTCCGAACTTCTGTACCACTAGTGCCATTCGTCAACCTCAACCCAGCAATTGATTCACGCCTTCCAATAGGATAAGGGCCCGCCCGGCGGACCCTTCCATGACGATCTCCCGGGACAGATCCCCGAGGATGCTCAGCCTCACGAGCAGATGCCCTTCAGGGAGGATCTCGGGGCACCGTTCACCCCACTCGATCGCCGTCACCCCTCCCTGATAAAGATACTCTTCCAGCCCGGCCGCGACGATCTCTTCCACACGCTCGAGCCGATAGACATCCATGTGGAAGAAGGGGCACCGGCCCTCGTACTCGTTGACGAGCGCGAACGAGGGGCTCGTGATCACCTGCCCGGCCGGGACATCCAGCCCCTGGGCCAGGCCCTTCGCAAAGCAGGTCTTCCCCACCCCGAGATCCCCGCTCAGCACCAGCACGTCCCCCGGTTCGAGCAGCCTCCCGAGCCGGCGTCCGAAGGCGATCGTATCGCGCTCCGAGGCCGCACGGTATATAACACGATCGGGGCTCACCCTACAAGCGTCCTGATGAGATCCGCCTTGCCGATGATGCCCACGATCCGCTCCCCGTCCATCACGGGGATCGTGTAGGCCTTCTTCTCGCTCATGATGGTCGCGATCTCGTCGATCGGCGTACGCTCCTCGACCGTGATCACGTCCCGGCTGTAAAGGTCCTCGACGACGCTCGCCCCGAGCCGCTTGATCTCTTCTTCCATCTTCTTCGGCCGCTCGAGGAAGATCAGCCCGTCGAGGAGCGTGAAGACCGTCGGAATGTGGAGCTTGCGGTCCTTGCGGATGAGATCGCTCTCGCAGATGATCCCGATAAGCCTCCCATCGTCGTCCACAACCGGAACACCATTGATGTGCCGCTGATACAGAATCGTGGCCAGTTCCTTGAGCGGCGTCTCCTTTTTCACCGTCACCACATCGGTGGTCATGATATCGCTGGCGATCAACATGGGTCTCCTCCCCTCTCTGCTCCCGGCGGATCCCCCGCCGAATCCCGCTCTCACGAGGTCCAAATTTCCCCCGCCCGCGGCCTCTCCGCAAGCCTTTTCCAGCACCACCATCGCGATCCCATAGGCCCCGTCATCCGACAGGCTCAAATAGGCCGAAGCGACCCCCTCCCGCCGGCAGTGCGCCGCCGACGCACCCGCCAGGCGCAGCCCTGGTTTCCCCCGGCGGTCATGGACCACCTCGATGTCCGCCCAACGCACCCCCTGGCGCATCCCGAGGCCGATCGCCTTCGAGAAGGCCTCCTTCGCCGCGAAATAGAGGGCAAAGGCCGCCGCCGGCCGCGGGCGCCGCGAACAGCGCGTCCGTTCCCCCGCGGTGAAGACCCGATGCGTGAAACGCTCCCCCCACCGTTCGAGCGCCTTCTCGATCCGCCTGATGTGGACCAGGTCGACGCCGATCCCGTAGATCATTTCTGCGCCGGTCCCGCTAAAAATTCCGGACGAGCTCGAGCATCTCGCGCACGGCCCGCTCGAAACCGACCAGCACCGCCCGCGCGACGATCGTGTGCCCGATGCTGTACTCCTCGATCAAGGGGATGCGGTGGAAGCGCTTGACGTTGATGTAGTTCAAACCGTGCCCCGCGCTCACGCGCAGACCGAGCTGTGAACTCACGTTGACGGCTGTGGCGATCGTCGCCAGCTGCCCCCGCGCCGCAGCCTCCGTAGCGGCCTCCGCGTAGGCGCCGGTGTGGATTTCGACAATGTCCCCCCCGCACTCGGCGGCGCTTTCGATCTGCCGCGTATCGGGGTCGACGAAAAAGCTCACCTGGATCCCCGCCCCGTGCATCCGTTGGACCACATCCTTGAACCGTTCCCTGCTCCCGTAGACGTCGAGTCCGCCCTCCGTCGTCAGTTCCTGGCGCTTTTCCGGGACCAGGGTCACGAGGTCGGGCTTGACTTCCCCCGCGATCCGGATCATCTCGTCGGTCGCCGCCATCTCCATGTTGAGCCGGGTCTGCACCACCTCGCGAAGGACCCTCAGATCCCGGTCCTGCAGGTGCCGGCGGTCTTCCCTCAGGTGGCAGATGATCCCCTCCGCCCCCGCGAGCTCCGCCATCACGGCGGCCGCGACCGGATCCGGCTCCCGCCCTCCGCGCGCCTGCCGCACCGTCGCCACATGATCCACATTCACTGCCAATCTCGCCATTACGCTTCCTCTCGCATGCGTGCAAGCACGCTTCGTTCTTCGCGCTCCATCGCCGACGCCTCCGCCTCCCCCCGTTCGTGGTCATAACCCAGGAGGTGAAGCAGTCCGTGGACAAGCAGCCGGTCCACGGCCTCCTCCAGGTTCTCACCCGCCGCTCGGGCCTCCCTTCGCGCCGTGTCGACCGAGATCACCACGTCCCCGAGCATCACGGTCTCGGGCTCCAAAGGGTCGCCTCCCATGGGGAAGGAGAGCACATTCGTCGGGCCGCTCCGGCTGCGATAGCGCTCGTTCAACTCCGCCATCTCGGCGTCGTCCACGAACAGCACGCTCAGTTCCTTCGCCTCAGAGCCCAAGACGCTTAAGGCTCTCTCCAGTTTCCTTCTGATCTTCCGGACGCCGAGGTCTCTGATCCGCCTCCGGAACTGTATCTGTATGTCCATTCACCGCCCACTTTCCGTCGGCCGCCCGCTCCATCGGCACCGACCGCCGCTCGGAGGCCTCGGCGCTTTGGGCCGCCTTCTCCCGCAGCCGCTGCGGCGCGGCCTTCGCGGCATCCGGATACTCGATCCGATGGTGGAAGATCCCGCTCAGGGTCTTGTTGAAGCTCTTCGCGATCTCGTGCAGATCCTTCAGCGTCAGCTCGCATTCGTCGAGCTGCCCGTCGGAAAAGGCCTTGTTGATCATCTTCTGGACCAGGCCCTGGATCCTGGCGCCTGTCGGATCCACCAGCGTCTTGGACGCCGCCTCCACGATGTCCGCCAGCATCACGAGGCCGGCCTCCTTGGTCTGCGGCCTCGGGCCCGGGTAGCGGAAGTCCTCTTCCTTCACCTGCTGCGCCTTCAGGCCCTTCTTCTCGGCCTGCTCCTTGGCCTTCTCGAAGAAGAAATGGATCAGGCTCGTCCCGTGGTGCTGCATGATGATGTCGGTGATCTCTTTGCCGAGCTTGTAGCGCCTCGCCAGATCCACCCCGTCCTTGACGTGCGAGATGAGGATGAGGGCGCTCATGGATGGCGCCAGCCGTTCGTGCCGGTTCTCGCAGCCCATCTGATTCTCGATGAAATAGAGCGGCTTGCGGGCCTTGCCGATGTCGTGGTAATACGCGGCGACCTTCGCCAGGAGCGGGTTCGCCCCGACCGCCGGCGCCGCGGCCTCGACCATGTTGCTCACGATCACGCTGTGATGATACGTGCCGGGCGCCTGCACCATCAGTTCCTTCAGGAGCGGTTGGTCCAGGTTCGACAGCTCCAGGAGCTTGATGTCGGTCGTATACCCGAAGGACATCTCGATCAACGGCAGCAGTCCGGTCGTCACGACCCCGGCCAAAACCCCGCCTACAAAGGCCGCCGCAGCCGCAATAAGGCTCTCGACCGAGTAGAAATTCCCGACGATGGCCTCGATGGCCCCTGCCATGAGCACATTGACCAGGCTCACCTTGAGACCGCTCCGGATCAAGACGCCGCGCTCCCGGCAGTGCGTGACGCCGTAGGCCCCGACGAGCGCGCTCACGAAGAAATAGATGAAAAACGCCGCCTGCCCCCCGACCGCCATCGATGCCAGCACGGCCGCCACCACGGAAAAACTCGCCGCCACCCGCATGCCCATGAAGACGGAGACCAGCATCGCGCCGCTCGCCACCGGGGCGGCGTAGAGCAGGGCCCGCGGGCTGAAGAAGTGGAACCCCCGCGCGACCTCCTGCGACACGATGTCGGCGGCGAGCAGCAGGAGAAACACCGTCAGGATGACCAGGGCGTTGAAGAGCAGGTCCCGCGTCTCGCTCGTCGGAATCTTCCGCCGTATCAGCCCTGTCATGTACATGCCCGATAGAAGCAGCATGAAGAGGAGCGCGATCGCCGGTATCCTCCCCAGCCCGCCTTCCCGGCTCAGCCGCTTGTTCTGCTCCGCCAGCTTGCGGACATGCTCCTCCGTCACCCGCTCCCCTTCGCGCACCAGCATCTCACCCTTCTTCACGACATAGTAGAAGGGCTTGACGGTCTTGCGCGCCTCGTCGACCCGCATCTCCGTCTCCCGTTTGTTGAAGGTGAGATTCGGTTTGACGACCGCGGCGGCCATATCGAGGCACAGGTTGACCAAGGCGCTCGGCAGCATCGCCTTGCGCAGCTCGTCCCGCCGCGACAGGATGGTCTGCCGCGCGCTCTCGAGGCTGTAGAAGGTCGTGAGGTCGCTGACCTCGGTCTCCTTCCCGCTCTGGATGTCGTGCAGGAGGATTCCCTTCTCGCTCTGGCTCATGAGCATCGACTTGTTGCTCACGACCCCCCTCTCAATCACCGGGCGGACGAGTTCCACCACCCACTTCTCGGCCTCTTCCGGAAACCCGGCCGCCATCAAGGTCCTGAAAACCGCCTCGTCCACGGGGAGCTCGAGGAGTTCGAAAAAGCCGTCGCGCACAGCGGCCTCGTTCAAGACCTCCGACTCCGGCTCTGCCGGCGGGGTCTTCTCCGCCTCCCCTGCAGCCGCCTCCTCTTCGGCCTTTTTCCGGGCTTCGGCCACGGCCTTCACAGCCGCTACGTATTCCCGCCCGACCCGAAACGCCTCATTCACCCGCTGGACCAGGTTCCCGCCGCTCCGGTCGAAGTCGTAGACCGACAATACCGCCTTCTCCGCCTCCTGACGGTTCTTCGCGGTCAGGAGCTCGTTTTCCACCAGGAAGTCCCGTGAGGCCTTGACATCCCGCTCCGCCACGTCCCCGACCTTGTATTCCACCGTCCTGCTGAAGCCGCTCGGGTAGATCAAGAGCGCCACCACGCAGCTGAGTCCGATCAGGATCATCCAGCGCTGCGATTCGGGGTCCTTGAAAAACCGAGGCAGCCACCTCGCCCCTGAGGGCTTCTCGCGCCGCCTGGCCGGGGGTTTGCTGCGCTGTTTCGCCGCCGCGTCTTTTCCGGTCCGCAAGTTCAGAATCTTCATGCCGCCTCCGGGCTGGGCCCATTGCCGGCCGGAGCCTTTCCGCTCTCGGTCCGCTCATAGGCGTCGATGATCTCCTGCACCAATGGGTGCCGGATCACGTCTTCGCGCGAAAACTCGATGAAACAAATTCCGCTGATCCCCTCGAGGATCCTCCGGGCCTGCACCAGGCCCGAGATCTTCCCCTCGGGAAGGTCCGTCTGGGTGACATCCCCCGTGATCACGGCCTTCGAGCTGAACCCGAGCCGCGTCAGGAACATCTTCATCTGCTCGGGGGTCGCGTTCTGGGCCTCGTCGAGGATCACAAACGAGTCGTTCAATGTCCTGCCCCGCATGAAGGCAAGCGGGGCCACCTCGATCACGCCCTGCTGCAGGAGCCGCGAGGCGCTCTCGAAATCCATCATGTCGTGCAGGGCATCGTAAAGGGGCCGGAGATAGGGGTTGACCTTCTCCGCCAGGTCACCCGGCAGAAACCCCAGGCGCTCCCCCGCCTCGACCGCAGGCCGGGCCAGCACCACCCGTTTGACCGATTTTTTCAACAGGAAGGAGATCGCCATGGCCATGGCCAGGTAGGTCTTACCGGTCCCTGCGGGGCCGATCCCGAAGACCATGTCGTAGCGCCGGATCGCATCCATGTAGGCCTTCTGGTGGATCGTCTTCGGCGTGATGAGTTTTTTGCTCGATGGGATGTAGACCTCGTCGCGGAAGACTTTCTTGATGTCCGCCTTCGGGTCCGCCCGAAGGATCCGCACCGCGTAGTCTACGTCATTCGTATAAACAGGGTAGCGCACCTTGATCAGTTCGTAGAGCTGGCGCAGCGTCGTCTCGGCAAGCTCCACCTCCCAGTCCCCGCCCTCCAGCAGGACGCTGTTCCCACGGACATGGGCCGCCACCCCGAGCTTCGTTTCCAAAAGCTGCAGGTTGCGGTTCTTCTCCCCGACCAGGCTCTGGAAGAATTCCTGTTCGGGAAAGACGATCTTCTTCCGCACCTCAGGCGGAGCAGAACTCCCGTTCGACCCTTTGGCCAACCCCTTACGCCTCCATGCCCCGCAAGAGAACGCGATGGGAATCGTATCTCGAACGGAACTCGTCCTTCCTGAAAGCCACGTGCACCCCTCGCTTTGTCTGCAAAATAAATTTATTATAATTATCATACCCCGAAAATCCACGCAAGGACTATACACAAGGCATCACCGCCCTCAAATCGGGCCGGCAATCCTCTTTTTGCCATTCTCGGCGTCAATGTCCACCTCTCGCTACGCGCCGCCTTCAGGCCGCCTCCAAGCGAGCGCTTGTTTTGGACAGACAAAATCGGGCTGACCGCAAATCAGAAAGTCGGGCCATCCACGCCTCCAGCTGTTCCCTTTGCAGGAATTTTTCTCACATTTCCTGCAGGATTCCCCCCTAAACCATTTTTTTACTTGACAATAAGGGCTGTCCTTTTATACTCTGCATAACATCTTATCTAGAAAAGTCGACTCAGCTATAGAAAAAGCCTAAGCCATCGCGAGGTGGGGACGGAAAGCCTAGGGTCTCTCCGAGACAGCCGGGTTGCCTTTAGTGAGTGTCGAGACAGGTGATGGAGTTGCTTCTTTGTATGGCCTGAACTCCGGGCTGTGCTGGTCTTCGATGGTATCCCATGCCATCCGAGCAAAGGAGTGATTGCTTACCTGATTCCTCCTCTACTTTTCCCTCCCCTATTCGCGGGAACATTCAGCCTCCACTGAGAATGAGCTCAAGTTGCTTTCTCAGGGTGCTCCTCGGTTTTTTGAAGCGCTGGCTCGTATCCTTGCTCGAGACACACCCTACAGGAGTGGCTAAAGGCATGCCTGGCATAACGAATCGATCCTGCAGCGCTTTGATGAACACCTGCCAAGGAGGCGGACTCTGCGCGAAAGTTTTGGCCACTTATTTATTGGAAGGGGGTGGATAAACCTAAAAAACAGTGACACGGAAACTCGGTTGGTCCAAGGAGGAAGGCTTTTTCGGTTCGGGTTTAATTTTTGGAGCACCACATGACTTCCAAGGGGAGAGGAGGACTGCACATGTCGAGATTATGGAGTTTCTTGAAGGATGAAGAGGGTGTGACGGCTATCGAGTACGGCTTGATCGCGGCATTGGTAGCGGTTGGTATAATTGTTGCTTTAGGAGCACTAGGTGACAGTTTAACTGGCATATTCGGCGATGTTTCCACTGCACTTGACACCGCAGGTTAGGACATTTAAAATCTGAAAGTCACCAGACCTTTGACCATATCGAGGGTCTGGTGATTTAGTGATCGCATTTTACACCTTATCCTTTTATTACAGATATAGGCATATCTATCCATTCTTTCGAAGTATCTTATGGACCACTTAGCAAATTCTCCCATAATAATTCACTTGTGTATGACTGTAATTTTGCTAATTGCTGCCATCTATGATTACCGAATTCATAAAGTGCCCAATCTCATTACATTTGGAACCATGGTTGCGGGGTTGTCTTTTCACTTTATAATTAATGGGTTAGATGGACTGCTTTTCAGCGTCGGTGGATTGGGTGCCGGAATTGGTCTGTTTCTCTTGCCCTACCTAATGGGTGTCATGGGGGCGGGTGACACCAAACTTCTGGGTGCGATCGGAGCGGTACTCGGCGCAAAGAGCGTCGTCCTGGTAACTCTGTTTACAGCTGTTTGCGGTGGGATTTACGCCGTTATTCTCCTGGCCGTCAAACGAGATTATGCCCGAAAAGCCCTTCCAAGCTATGCGACGACACTCAAAACTTTTTTTTACACCCGGCAGTTCAGCTCCGCTCAATCCCCAAGCAACGCACCGAAACCCAAGCTGTTTTACGGGATTGCGATTGCAGCGGGGACTTTTATTTTTATGCTGTCCGAAGTCACGGGCTACCGTCTGATCTCATGGTGATCACCCTCCTCCGTTTTTTTGGCAGCCCGAACGGGCTGCTGACTTCCCCGCACTTTTTTTCGACAGGTTTTTGAGAGGTCCGAGATGGGAAGGTGGAAAGCGGTCATTCCTTTTTTGCTGGCGCTGATCATTGCAGGAGTGGTGAGTCTCTACCTGTATCGCTGGCTGCGCGTTCAGGGTGCATCAACACAGGTAACTGTGGTCCAACCGACCGAGGCGGTTCCGGTTGTGGCAGCCTTGGGTGATATTCCATGGGGAACCAGGCTTAAGCCCGAGATGCTGAAGACGGTCAAATATCTGAAAGAAAGCGTGCCCAAGGGTTATTTTTCCGACCCTCAACTCCTTGAAGGCCGGGTGACCATCACCTCGTTCAAGGAACAGGAACCTGTCACGGAGTCGCGCCTCGCCCCCATCGATGTCAAGACTGGGGGAGTGGCGGCGGTTGTAACGCCCGGAAAACGGGCCGTCGCCGTCCGCGGGGATAAGGTCATGGGACTGGCCGGGTTCATCACCCCGGGCAGCCGCGTGGACGTCCTCGCTACACTCGAAGACCCCGAGAGGGACCAGGATAAGGACGTTACCAAGGTCGTGCTTCAAAACATTCCGGTCCTTGCCACCGGTTCGACGATGGTCGAAGACGCCGAAGGGAAACCCAACCCGGTGGACGTTTACACCCTGGAGGTAACGGCGGAAGAGGGGGAAAAATTGAGCCTTGCCGCCACACAGGGCGTGCTCCAATTCGCCTTGAAAAATCTGATGGACCAGGATATCGTCTTCACCCAAGGCGCCGATATCTCAGGGACTCTTGCCTCCTACACGGCCCCTCAGGCCGTATCCGAGCCGGAGCCGGCGCCGGCGGTCACCTTCGAGCGGCTGCCGCGGCAGCACACGATAGAGGTCATACGGAACGGGCAGGTGTCCACGTTGAGTATTCCCTTCACCGGCAATTGAGGAAAACCCATGACGGCTCATTTTCGCGTTCGACCGGGTTTGCCTGCCATCGCTCTTGCAGCAATCCTGCTCCCCTTCCTGACTGTACTGATAACAATCGATGGAAACGCAAGAGCGCAGGGTTCTCTGTCCGAGGCCGAAAAATTGACCCTCGTTTCCGGCCGTTCGATGATCTTCGAAACGCCCAGGCCTATCACGCGGATATCGGAGCCCGACCCGGCCGTCCTCCAATATGTGGTCGTTTCGCCCCATCAGATCTATCTGACCGGAAAATCCGCCGGGATCACGAACCTGATTATCTGGCATGACGATAAGCGCTTTACCGTGCGCGACATCGAAGTCGTCTACGACGTGTCGCGCCTCAAAGAGAAGCTGCACGAGGTTTTCCCCGAAGAAAAGGATCTGCAAGTGATCGCTACGAGCGATTCCATCACCCTTTTGGGAAGGGTTTCGAGCACCGCAAAGCTCTCCCACGCATTGTCTCTCGCCGAGGCCTTCACGCCGAAAAACGCTGACGACACCAGAGGGAAAATCATCAACCTGGTGCAAGTGGGCGGAATCCACCAGGTCATGCTGGAAGTGCGGATAGCCGAGATGAAGCGCACCATCGCCAACCGGCTGGGGATTAACATCACTGCGGTCACCAGGGGCGGCAATTTCGGGATCACGACGCTCGGAGGACTCAGCCAGGTGGTCAAGCCAACTGATGCGGTCTTGGGGGCTGGTCCACTGGGGCTGGCTTACAGCTCCGCTGTGGACGCCCTCTTCCGCTTCACGACCGGCAACGTCACCTGGACCGGCTTCATCGACGCGCTCAACCAGGACGGCCTGGTAAAGATCCTCGCCAAGCCCACCCTGATCACCCAGAGCGGGCAGACCGCCTCCTTTCTGGCTGGAGGGGAATACCCCATCCCCATTTCAGGCGGGTTCGGGGAAACCACCATCGAGTTCAAGGAATTCGGTGTGAGACTCGTCTTCACCCCCACGGTTTTGAACGAGGACAAGATCAGCATCCAGGTCGAACCGGAGGTTTCCGAACTCGACTTCAGCTTCGCCCTGCGCCTGGAAGGCTACGTCATCCCGGGTCTGAGCACTCGGAAGGCCGCCACCGTCATTGAACTTGGCGACGGCCAGAGCTTCGCCATCGCCGGCCTGCTTCAGGAAACCATCAAGGAAGATGTTCAGAAATACCCGCTTCTCGGCAACATCCCGATCCTCGGTGCACTGTTCAGGAGCAGCTCCTTTCAGAAGAGCGAGACGGAGCTCGTGATCATCGCAACGCCTCACCTCGTTAAGCCCCTCGAGCCGAAGGATGTGGTTTTGCCGGGGGAGCATTTCACAGAGCCGAGTTACAAGGAATTCTTCCTGGAAGGCTTGATCGAGGGGCGCGGAGACAAGCGCATGCCGACGATTCACGGCGAAGTGGAGGGGCCATTTGGCTACAGCCTGCCGGAATCTAACTAGAACTTTCATCCGAAAATGAAGCTCGAACACGAAGCGGTTTTCGTGAGGCGCTCCATTGGATCGCAACATCGCCAACAGCCTCGCAAGGGAGAGCGACGTGGTGACCAGACATGTGATATGGCTGCAATTGGCGGCGTTTCTTCTCAGCCTGCAGATTGGCTGCGCCTGCAAGGAGATGTTCGTCAAAAAGGAAATGCCGCTCGATGCCCGTTGGGGGCAATCCTTTGAAACCGTCAGGGACAGCCAGATCATCCATCCCGTAGAATCGGAAGAGCGTGCTCGACCGGTCGAAGCGATCGATGGCCAGACGGCCGGCAGCATCATGAACAAATATCACAAGAGTTTTGAAAAGGCGGCGCCCAGGCCGGTTTACAGCATCAGCTTCGGGTCCTCCGGCATGTAGGCCCGCATAAAGCAGGCGGGGAATTGGAACGTATTTTGGACGGGACTGCGCACGGGGAACAGGCTGCTATGAAATCATCATCCCCTATTCGCTTTCCGACAGGCATGAAGGATGTGCGTGGCGTGGCCGCCATAGAATTCGCGATCATCCTGCCTCTCCTGCTCCTCATCCTGATCGGGATCATCGAGTTCAGCATCCTCCTCTACGACAAGGCGATGATCACCAACGCCAGTCGTGAAGGCGCCCGCGCGGGGAGTCTCTACCGCGAGGAAGACCCCACTCAGGATTACATAGAGGGAATCATCGATCAGTATATCCTGGACAACCTCATTTCCCTTGGCTGCGCCGGCAGCACCGCCACCGTTGACGTCGATCCCTCCGTGGATTTGAACGGACACAAGCATATCCAGGTCACCATCCAGTACCCCTACACCTTTCTTATTTTGCCGGATTTCCTCACAGCCTTTTTCTCCGGGACCTTGGACGGCTCGATCACGCTCAGCGCCACGAGTGTCATGCGCAAAGAGAACCAGGACAGCGTTTCGAGCTGATGACTCCAGAAGCAGAGGAGCGATGAGATGTTTTTGCCCGCCATGCTGAGGGACCAGAAGGGTGCGGTCGCCATCCTGACCGCCTTCTCTATCGTTATCCTGATCGGGTTCGCCGCCCTGGCCATCGACATCGCCAATCTGCTGGCGGCCAAGAACGAGCTTCAGAATGCCGCCGATGCCGCCGCCCTGGCCGGCGCGCAGGTCCTTTACCTCGAGGACGGTTCGGCTGTCAATCCCGGGGCCAACGAGACCGCCTATGAAACGGCGATCGCCCATCTGAGCCAGGGGGTTGCAATCGAGACCGGAGAGGATTATGCTTCCAACACCGGCGACATCCAGCGAGGACACTGGAACTGGATCAGCCACACCTTTGTGGAGAACGCCTCCACATTGCCGACCGAACTCTGGGATGTCAGCGATGAGCAGTTGGCCGAAAACACGGACTTTATCAATGCGGTTCGAGTGGCTGTGAAGCGGGAGAGCACCCCTGTGACGGCCTTTTTCGCGCGGATCTTCGGCTATGAAGGGTTCGCTCTGGAGGCCACTGCGGTTGCATGGATCGGGTTCGCCGGCTCCATAGAGCCATATGACGTGGATCTGCCCTTCACCCTCTGCGCACAGGCCATCACGCACGATCAAAGCGTCCACGGAAAGTACACATGCGATTACGGACGCACCACCAACAGCGGCAACAACGCGGATACCTTCAATACCGCGGCATGGGCGAACCTGGACCAGGACGGAGGGGCCAATACGAACGATATCCTCCCCTTTATCGACCGCCCCGTTTGTGAAGGCGGAAACACGGATCCGATCTTCTTCAACTTGGGGCTTTCAACCACCGGCGGGGCCGTGCAGCCATTATATGACGATCTGGTTTACTGCTGGGAAAAGATCACGAACAAAACCACACCCTGGAAGGTGACGCTGCCCGTCATCGACTGCGGAGACAGCCGCAATCCAAGCGGGAGATTGGGTTTGGTGGGGGTGCTGACGCTTCATATCGTATGGGCGAAAGACAACGCCTCCGTATCAAAGTTTAACGATATCCCTGTGGAGATGGAAGGCCTCCCGGAAATGGGTATTTCGGATTGGAGCCAGGCGGCGGATTGCCTCATGGACGCCGACGGAAATTCGATCGATCTCGGCACTGCCGAAGGAAGAGAGGCATGTTGGATCTCCTTCGCCAAACATTTTCGCCTGAATTCAGTTTACAGCAATAATACGCCGGCTGATTTCATGAAAAACACCATATACTTCATCCCTGATTGTAGCCCGCATAAGCCGACTGGAAACTCATCCATGAACAATTTCGGCATTCTGGCGAAACATCCGGTCCTGGTGCAGTAGCAGATTGCTTTTATTGATAGATCAAACAGATTTCACAGATTATATATATTGCAGGCATAGGAGCTTTGATGCCCAAAGACACCATCTTGGTCAGTTTGTCAACCGATAACACAAACACGGAAACCTTCAAAGAGATAATCAGATTTACAGAGGGATTCGACATTCTGAATCCCACGGACAAACGGCGGCCCGATCTCTTGATCCTGGAACTGGGAGATAAGGTCGAAGCGCAGTTCGCATTGATCGAATCGCTCCTCGAGAAGAAGGCTGTAGGGGAGATTTTTCTCACTTCCGACAAAGTCGATCCCGGTCTGCTGAGACGCGCCATGCGGCTCGGGGTGAAGGAATTCTTCCCCCAACCCATTCCAGTCGAGGAGGTAAAGCACGCGCTCGAAGGGTTCAGGCTGAGGCATACGCCTTCGACCTCCGGCGTGGACGATGAGCAAAGCTGCAAGATCCTTCACGTAACCGGGAGCAAAGGCGGGGTGGGGACCACGACGGCAGCCGTCAACCTGGCCGTCAACCTGGCAAAAAGAAAATCACGCCCGAGCGTGGTTCTGGTCGACATGAACTTCGTTTCCGGAGAGATACCGGTTTTTTTGGATATTCATCCAAAATATCACTGGGGAGAAATCTCACGGAATATAGACCGGCTCGACAATACGTTTCTTGCCAGCGTCATGACCAAGCATTCATCGGGTCTCGATGTTCTCGCTTCGCCCCATTCGTTAAGCGGTAATGAGAGGGCGACACCTGAGATCGCTCGACATATCCTCATGCTGCTCAAGGAAATTTACAGATTTATCGTCGTCGATACCGGTCACTCCACGGATGAGACCTCTCTCGCCATCCTCGAGATGGCGGACCATTTACTGCTCCTTTGCATTCTGAGCCTGCCGTGCCTTGCCAACACAAGGAAATTGCTGCATTCCTACAAGGAACTCGGATATCCGAAAGAGCACATTAACGTCATCGCAAACCGATGCCTGAAGAAATCGGACATCGCTTTGAAGGATGCCGAGGAGGCTATCGGCCAAGATTTTTTCTTCGTTCTTCCAAATGACTATTACACAACGATGACCGCCATCAACCTGGGGAAACCTTTGATCGATCTCGCCCCTAAAGCAGAGATATCGAATGCCTTGAAGCGCTTGACGGATACCCTCATCCCTCCGGACAGGCAAAAAGCCTCAAAGGGCAGACAGTTTCTGAGATTCCTCAAGCGTTAAGGAGTGAACACCTGATATGCGATTCAATGCCCGACCCGCCACCCAACAACCCTCGAGTCCCAAACAGCTGCCGGATGAGTATTTCAACTTCCGGTCGAAGGTCCATGATCGCCTTTTGGACACCCTTGATTTCTCGGTGTTCGACCGTCTGGACCCTGAAACGCTCCGATCCAGGATCCGAAGTCTGCTCGAGAAGATCCTGAAGGAAAACTCCGAGCTTCCCCTCAATCTGACGGAAAGGGAAAAGGTCCTGTCCGAGCTCGAGGACGAGGTTTTGGGGCTGGGTCTGCTCGAACCCATGCTGAAGGACCCGACCGTCTCGGATATCCTGGTCAATGCCTACAACCAGGTCTACGTCGAGCGGTTCGGGAAGCTCGAGCCCACCAACGCCCGTTTCAAAGACAATCAGCACCTTATGCGCATCATCGACAAGATCGTCTCCGCCGTCGGGCGGCGGGTGGACGAATCCAATCCCATGGTGGACGCACGGCTCGCCGACGGCTCGCGGGTAAACGTCATCATCCCGCCCTTGGCCCTGGAGGGCCCCATCCTCTCCATCAGGCGGTTCTCTGTCACGCCCCTGGAGATAGAGGATCTGATCCGCTTCAAGACTGTGCCGGAGACGATCTCGGACATTCTGAGGGGCCTCGTGCAGACCCGGCACAACATATTGATCGCCGGCGGAACCGGCAGCGGAAAAACGACCTTCCTGAACATCCTCTCCCGCTTCATCCCTGAAGGGGAGCGCATCATCACCATCGAGGATGCAGCGGAACTGCAGCTGAAACAGGTCCACATCGTCCGGCTCGAAACCCGGCCGCCGAACATCGAAGGCAAAGGCGAGGTCACCCAGAGGGATCTCGTCAGAAACTGCCTCCGGATGAGACCCGACCGGATCGTGCTCGGTGAGGTTCGCGGCGGGGAGGCCCTCGATATGCTGCAGGCGATGAACACGGGGCATGACGGTTCCATCACCACCATTCATGCGAACTCGGCCCGGGACGCCCTCCTGCGCCTCGAGACCATGGTCTCCATGGCCAATTTCGATATCCCGAGCCAGTCGATCAAGAAATACATCAGCAGCGCTATCGACATCATCGTGCACATCGCCAGGCTTTCGGACGGGACGAGAAAGATGATGAGCCTGATCGAGCTCTCCGGCATGGAAGGGAGCGTCATCACGACGCAGGAGATCGTCACCTTCAGGCAAACCGGCATCGGAGAGAACGGCAGGGTGAAAGGCCGGTTCCAATTCAGCGGCATCAGGCCGCATTTCATGGAAAAGTTCACCGTGGCAGGGGTCAAAGTGCCTCCGAATCTCTTCGATCCCTCCAACATTCTGGATGTCTGAGGGGATAAGCGCACCCGTGAAGCTTCTGGCTGTCGGCATTCTCATCTTCCTCGTTACGGTGGTCGTTCTCGAGCTCCTCTTGTATACGTTCAGGACGCTCAGGAACCCCTATGCCGTCAAGACCAAAAAAAGGGTCAAGGCCCTTTCGACCTACGAGCAAAGAAGGGAAACCGTCGACATCGAGCGCAACAGGGCGCTGAGCAGCGTCCCCCTGCTGGACAAGATACTCGCCGTCATGCCCGGCATCCGGAAGCTCGACCGGATGATCGTTCAGGCAAGGGCCTCCTACCCCCCTGGTTTTTTCGTTCTGTTGTCCCTGCTTCTTTTCATGACGACCTTCCTTTTCGGAAAATTGCTTTTCACCCATCCGGCCGTACGCTTGCTGACCGCCTTGCTTGCGGCCGCCGCACCTTTTTACTATTTGAAGTTCAGGCACAAGCAGCAGATAGCCAAGTTCGAACGCCAGCTGCCGGATGCCCTGGACCTGATTGCCCGCTCGCTCAGGGCCGGACACGCGTTGACCGGCGGCATGAAGATCGTGGCCGACGAATTCAATGATCCTCTGGGGCCCGAATTCGATCAGACCCTCGATGAGATCAATTTCGGGCCGAGCGTGACACAGGCATTGAAGAATCTGGCCGCGCGGGTAGACAACCCCGACCTGTCCCTTTTCGTGACCGTTGTAATCCTCCAGCGCGAGACCGGGGGAAATCTGGCGGAGGTCATGGAGAACCTTGCGGACATCATCCGGCAGAGATTTAAATTCCGCGGCAAGGTGCGCGCCATCTCGGCCGAAGGGAAGACCACGGCCATGGTGCTGGTCGCCATTCCCTGCCTGGTGGCCGTCGCACTGTTTTTCATCAACCCCGGCTATATCGACATCCTTCTGACCGAGCCTTTGGGGAAACTCTTTCTCGGCATCGCGGTTTTCATGATGTTCCTGGGCATCCTTGTCATCCGCCGAATGATCAGGATCGAGGTGTAGCCGGTGGAAATCTTCCAACAGATTTCACGTTTGTTCCAGCCCCCGATCATGCTTGCGCTCTTCGCGTTTCTGGTGACTATCGTCCTGCTCAGCCTTTCGTATCACTCCGCGCGGAATCGGCAGCGGCGGCAGAGGCTGATTCGCAAGATCAGGGAGTTGGAAATCATCCCCGAGCCCGTCCCCGATGCCCCGGCCGAAAAGCGGGAGCCCAAAGCAAACCCCTTTTTGACTTTCTTGAAGACGCTCGGAAGCAAGGCCGCATCGGATAAATCCGTGGATGCCTCCGCCTCCAGGATCATGTTCGCCCGCGCAGGCCTTTACGGTGAGCACGTGCTCGCCTCCTTCTGGGGGGCGAAAACCCTGCTCGGCATCGGCGCGCCCCTCCTCTTCCTTTTGGCGCGCCTGCTCCTCTTCAAAATGATGAGCCCTATGCTCACCCTCTATATCGGCCTTGCACTCGCCTTCGGAGGCTTCTACCTTCCCAACCTCTGGGTCCAGAACCGTTTCTCCAAGCGGAGAACCACCATCTTCAAAGGGCTTCCGGACGCCATCGATCTGCTGGTCATCTGTGTGGAGGCCGGCATGGGACTGAACGCCGCGATCGGCCACGTGGCCCAGGAACTCAAGCTGGCCCATCCCGAGCTGAGCAAAGAACTGACCCTCGTCACACTCGAGATGCGGGCGGGAAAATCCCGCAAAGAAGCCCTCAAATCCCTCGCCGTGAGAACAGGCCTCGACGATGTCGAAAGCCTCGTTACAGTTCTGAACCAGACTGAACAGTTCGGCACCAGCGTCAGCCGGAGCCTGCGCGTCTTTTCCGATTCGTTTCGCAGCAAACGCTTTCAGAAGGCCGAGGAGATCGCCGGCAAGCTTTCGGTAAAGCTGACGATTCCCTGCATCCTGTTCATTTTCCCGGCGCTTTTCGTGGTTCTGGCCGCCCCGGCCATGATCCGTGTCTTTGAAATATTTCTGAACCGATGAGGCGATGACGCAAGAAACCCTCAGAACATCCGCTGTGCCGACTCGATCCCGCCGATTCCGGGTGGCCTGTGCCGTGTCGCTCGCTGTTGCGGCGGCCGTCATCCTGGCCGGTTGCGGCACGCGGAAGCAGGATTTCCGGTCGGAGCTCATGGCACGCAGCCGGGCTGCATCCGCTGTCGTCGACCGCTCCGAACCGGTCCTGCCAGATCTCACCCCGGCGGATTATGAACGTTTGGGCGACGCCCATATCGCGCAAGGGGATTTCTATCTGGCCTTCCTTCAATATGAAAAGGCTCTTGCATCCGATGGATCGAACCCGCGGCTGCTTTACAAGAAGGGCCTCGCTTTTCTCCTGGCGGGGAACGACGAGGAGGCCCTGAAGGAGTTTCAAAAGGTCCTCCGATTCGACCCCGAGCACGCCCCGGCCCAAGAGGGGATGGGGCAGGCCCTGTACCGTACGGGAAGATACGCCGAGGCCGAAGGGCATCTGGAGAAGGCCGTCGAAATCGACACCGAACGCTGGAAGGCATACGCTTACTTGGGACTCCTTCGCGACCGGCAAAAACGGTTTCCCGAAGCGGTCGCCTTCTACGAGAAGGCCATTGGCCTGCAACCCGGCGAAGGATCCACCTACAACAACCTGGGGGTGTCCTACCTGCGGACGGGGCTTCTCGACAAGGCCGTCCTTTGCTTTTATGCGGCGATAGAAAACGGGTATGCCCATGACCGGGTTTACAACAACCTCGGCGTGGCATTGGCAAGGGCGGGAAACGAGGAGGAGGCCCTCCAGGCCTTCAAAAAGGCCGGTGGCGAAGCCCAGGCCTGGAATAATCTCGGCTGCGTTCACCTTGAGAAGGGTGATTATGAAAGGGCCATGCATGCCTTCGAACGGGCCATCGAAGCGAGCACAACATTCTATGTCACTGCGAGCGAAAATCTTGCCAAGGCACGCGCGGGCCTCAAACTACGGCAAACGAATGATTATGAATCTCGTTCAAATATCGAGAAATAACTTTTCCGTTCAAAACGTTTAGAGTTCATCCCGAAAGTCCCACCCCCTTTCATCATTTATCTGCACCAGACTGAAGAACCCATAACAAGAATCTTGAACACATCGACCGGTGTAGGACAGAATACCGCTTTTTTTCGCAGAAAGGCATATCAACGAGGTTTTTCACTTTACATAATCCCCAGATTTCTCTAGTATGGCTTCGCTCTTGTCTGCACGTTCAAGTCTAATACTTACAAGCGAAACCATCCGGAGGTCCTTTTGCGAGGCAAAGACACCCCGTTGTCCCCCCAGGCAGAGCCAACCTCTGCCCGCACGGAAACGGATACCAGCCAGGGTCCCTCTTATGACGGCAAGCCGTCTGAGCGCCCCCGCCCTTCCTCACTCCTCAAGGGCCTTCTGCCCGCCAAAAAGCGGCTCTTCGTCGGCGTCGAGATGACGCACACCCACCTGCGGCTCTTTAAGCTCCGCAAGCTCAAGAGCGGCATCCCCGGCTCGTGGGAGGTCCTCGACTATCTCGAGACAGCGCTCGAAACCAGGGCGAAAGATCCGACCGGCACCGCCGTCCAGCGCCTGCTGCGGGAGACTTTGAACGCCTTCTGCGGCAGCGAGCGGCGGGTGTCCATTTGGGCCCTTCTTGAACCCAGCACCTGCGACATCCGCCGTCTGCAGGTGCCGCGTCTGACCCGCAGACGGCTGACCCAGGCCGTTTATTGGGGCCTGCGGAAGGTCGTAAGCTTCGATGACCGCGAAACCCTCTTCGATTACGAGATCCTCGGCCAAACAGCGGAAGGAGGCATTCCGAAGACCGAGGTCCTCGCCTACACGCTGCCCCGGAGCGAAGTCAACGGCCTCAAGGCCCGCTTTTCACGCGCCGGGTTCCCGCTGGAGGGGGTGACCCTGCCTCCCTTCGCCCTCCAGAACATGATCCAGATCATGCCGGGCGAAGAGGCCAGCGGCCTCCTCGGCCTGCTGCATGTCGGGGAGACAGGCTCCTGCATCAGCATCTTTTCCAACCAGCGACTGGTCTTCACCCGCTCGGTCCGGACCGGCATGCAAAGCTTCTTCGAAGCCTTGATGGCAAGCGGCATCCAGGAGGGGACTGCGGCCCCGCGCCTCTCCCTCGAGCGGGACAAGGACAGCCTCACCCTGGGAGAAGAGGCCTTGGAGTTCGGCAGCACTCACGGCCGGAGAATGCTTTCCCTGCTGACCCCATCCCCCTATGCTCATGAATCCGGTCCCGCGGAGGCACCCTTCGGGGCGGGGGACATCCTGAAGATCGTCACCCCCCCCATCGAGCGCCTGGTGCGCCAGGCCGAACTGAGCTTCAGCCATTTTGCGCAGAGCACCGGCACCCACCGGGTGGAAAAGGTCTTTACCGTCGGAGAGATCACCCATTACGAACCCCTCCTGAGAACCATCCAGGAGCACCTTGGAATCCCGGTCGAGCCTATCGACCCGGACCGCCTCCAAGGCGCGTTGGCATGGCGCACGCCGCCCCCATCCGATCCCGGGGCATTCGGTCGTTCGAGTTCCGTTCTGGCTGTCGCCATGCCGACCCAGAAAACCCCGAATCTTTTCGAGACGCAGCTCGACAGAGAGAAAACCGCCCGGATCAGCCTTCTCAACCGGGCCATTTTCGCTGTCTTTTTGGCTGTTGTCGCCCTGGGGCTTGGCCTCCTGTTCTGGCAGGAGCATGTGGTCGAACAGCGGCATTCAGAAATCGCCCGCCTCGAGACCGAGCTGAACCGGCGCACACCGCGGGTGAACCGGGCCATCCTGCTCGATCTGGCGCAAAAGGTCCAGGCAGAGCGCAAACAACTCCTCGATTTCTCGGAACGCTATGCCCTCCTGTCCATCCTGCAGGAAATCGCAGCCAAGACACCCGGGCACATCCAACTGGTCCGGTTCAGCTACTCGGACGAGAACCCCCCGGACAAGGCCGCGCCCCCCGATCCCAAGAAGGGTCCGGCCCAGGATCCTTCTCCGGTGGTCAAGATCGCCGTCATCGAGGGCATCCTGTCCGGGGAGGAACGTAGCCTCGATATCCGTCTGAGCGCCTACCTGGCGGCGCTCGAAACATCGCCCCTCTTCGGGAACGCCGTTGTCGAAAAGCAGACCCGCCGTTTCGTGGACAGCGGGGCGGAGCAAACCCATTTTGTGATGCGGATGACCGTCTATGGACCGAAAAGCCTTTGACCTGATACCCGGACAGAGCATCCGCTATCTCATCCTGTGCGGTGCGGGGGTGGCCTTGTTGTTTCTCCTGGCCGTCTACCCTTCTCATCAGGCGTTGCGCAAAGCGGAAGCGCACATTGTGGGACTGGAAGCGGAAATCGCCGAACAAAACACGCTCGGCCCCCTCTTTCAAAACCTGTTGAAGGAACTGCGGGAAATCGGCGACCCGCCTTTCCCTCTCCCGGAGCCTTCTCCGCTCGCATTGGAGGAGTTGGAGGACCTCATGGTGCAGATCGATGCCATCGCCCGCGGACACGGAATGGAGATGCAGACCATCCGCCCCGAACCGGGCAGCCCCGGCACAGGGGAGCGGATGCCTCTGAGCCTTCGGTTTCTGGGCGGCTGGTCGAATCTGCGGGATTTTCTGATCCAGATTTATGCCCTGGGCTGCGTCGAAAAGATCGAACAGCTGCAAATTCTCTCGGCCGGCAAAGAGAAGCTCTTCGACCTGACCCTGGTCATCCTGACAAAGACCCAGACAGTGGAGGGGTGATTCAATTGGCCAAACGGGAGATAACCCTCGTGATCATCATGGCGCTCGTGCTCGCCTACGGCGCCTATGAGATTTTTTTCGCCGGCGGGAAGGCCGCCTCCCTGAAGGGTCCGCCCCCGGCTGAGGCGAACGTCGACCTGAACGCGTTCGTCGCAGATATGGCCAAAAACCTTCGCAAGAGCCCCGAACAGGAGAAGGTCCAACAGATCGCCAAAACCGCCACCCTCGAATGGGCGCCGGACCCATTCTGGGACCAGGACTATGCCCTGCAGACCTTCCTCCACAAGGAAGAAACAGGGGGTTCGGAAAGTGCGGAGGACTTGGGGCTCATGTATTCGGGTTTTGTGGAATTCGGGGACACGCACCTGGCGATCATCGATGACTTCGAATACCAAAAGGGTGAATGGATCGATCCGGGTGACTACAGGCTCGAGGAAATCCACCGAACCAGCGTCGTTCTGGTTCGGAAAACAGACGGCCAGCGCTTCGTGCTTCAGCTGGAAGAATAGAAACAGCCCGGCGTTCCAGCCACCTTCGAGGTTTGTTCCCGGCATCGATCAGGAGAGGATGAAACACATGTCGAACCTACGCGATTCGTTGCGGTTGATACGCCCCTTGGCCCGCCTCACCGCTGGGTTGATCCTGATTCTGTTTGCCGCTGGATGCGGCGAGAAGGCGGTGACCCCGCCCTCCCCGCTCGACGCTGAATACCGGAAGTGGAAGGAGATGGCCGAAACGAACCAGGCCCGCAGCCAGGCCCTGCCCGCCCCCCCGGCATCCAAGCCGGAAGCCCTTCCCCCGATTCAGCCGCAGCCGCAGCCTAAAGCCCGAACCTATCAAAAGCCCTTTCCCACCCAGAAGGTCAGCCTCCGGATGCACAACGCCTCCGTGCCGGCCGTGCTGCGAGCCCTCGCCCGCGCCGCCGGGCAAAACATCATGCTGAGTGAAAGCGTCAAGGGCGAAATCAGCATCAATGTCGAGAACACCCCCTGGAGTCAGGTCTTCACCGGCATCCTTGCCACGCATGGGTTGGGCTGGAAATGGGAAAATGACATCATCCGGGTCGTATCGGCCCAGGACAAGGAAAACGAGCTCCACCAGCTCGAGACGGACCTCAAGATGCAGGCCGCCCGCCGCGATCTCCAGACCCTCGAGCCGATGGTGACCCGCATCGTGCCGCTCCGCTACTACAGCTTCACCCGCCGCAAGATCACCGACCAGGACACGAGCGGCGATTCCAAGAAACGCACCATCGAAGAGGAGCGGGAGCCGGACATTGACAAGACGTTCAAGGAAAACCTCGAGGCCCTCCTGAGCAGAAACCAGGAAGGAGAACCCATCGGAAACATCCTCTTCGACGAGCAGACCAACTCCGTGCTGGTCCACGCCCTGGCTCACGACGCGGAAAAAGTCCTCGCGCTCATATGTGAACTCGACAGTCCGCCTCCCCAGATCCTGATCGAGGCCCACATCGTCGAGACCACCCGGGAGGTCGCCCGCGAACTGGGCATCCAGTGGGGCGGGCTCTATCGGGCGGGCAACTACTGGATCACCCCCGGCTCCAACACCAGTGGGGTCTTCGACAAAACCCTTTCCGAGGGGGTGGACCCCACCACCGGCATATCCAACAACTTCCCGGCGGATTTCGGGCCTGACGATTTTCCTTCGGGCTTCACGCTCGGTTACCTCTACGAGAAGTTCGGAAAGTACGTCCTCGATGTGGAGCTCTCCGCCCTCGAGACCGACGGGAAGCTCAACATCCTCTCGCGCCCCTCCATCACCACGATGGACAACCAGCCCGCGCTCATCGAGAGCGGGGCCGAGGTGCCTTATCAGTCCATCACCGGCACCGGACTCGACAAAGACATCTCGATCGAGTGGAAGACCGCCGCCCTGCGCCTCCTGGTCACACCGCGCGTGATCGAGGGGGACACGATCCGCCTGAACATCGTCACCACCAAGGACGAGCTCGACTTCACCCGCACGGTCCTCGGGAACCCCACCATCCTCACCAAGCGGGCCGAAACCAACCTCATCCTCGAGAGCGGTCAAACGACCGTCATTGGAGGACTCTCGAAGCAGACCGACCAGGACACCAGCGACGGAATCCCCTACCTGCAAAACATCAAGGGGTTGACCTGGCTGTTCGGCCACACGGGAAAACAAAACAAGATGGAGGATGTCCTGATCTTCATCACCCCCCGCATCCTCCCTGTGCGGCCGTCTCTCAGCGCGGCGGCCGCTCCGCCGTCCGGGAGCATCCCATCCGGGGAAGCCCAAGCGAGGTCCAAGTGAGGGAACGCAAGCGTCTGGGAGAAATGCTGGTCGAGGCCGGGATCCTGACCGAGGAACTGGTCGAGAAGGCCCTGGCGGATAAGAAGCGCGGCAGCCTCAAGCTCGGCCAGTACCTCGTCCGCGAGGGCCTGGTCTCCGAGCCCGTGCTGATCGAGCTTCTCGCCCGGCAGCTGCGGCTGGAAAAATACACGCCGACGCGCTTCCCGATCGATCCGAGCCTTTCCCGCATCCTCCCGAAGGAAACGGCCTCCCGCTACCAGGTCCTTCCCCTCCAGCGGAACGGGCGGATCCTCTACTGCGCCGTCACGGACCCCCTGGATGTCGTCGCCCAGGACGCCATAGAGGTCTACACCAACCTCGAGGTCGAGCCCGTGCTCAGCAGCGAGCAGGAGTTCAATCAGATCTTCAACAACCTCTACGGGGCCTTTTCCGACATCGGCGGAATCCTCGAGAGCATCGAACAGAACAAACCCGAAGAGGCCGGAGAATCTCTGGAGGCCGCGCCCCCGCGGAGCATGCAGGATCTTCAGCTGAGTTCCCTGCAGGACATGGCGGAGGAGGCGCCCGTCGTGCGCCTCGTCAACTCGATCCTCTCCCAGGCCATCCGCGAACGGGCGAGCGACGTGCACATCAGCCCTGAGAAGGAGTATATCCAGATCCGCTTCCGCCTGGACGGAAAGCTGCACGAGGTCCCCGCCCCTCCCAAGTCGCTGTTTCTGCCTCTGGCCTCCCGCATCAAGATCCTTGCGGGCATGGACATCGCGGTTTCCCGCATCCCCCAGGACGGCCGGTTCACCGTGCGCATGCACGACCGGGAGGTCAATATCCGCGCCTCCGTCATCCCGACCATCTACGGCGAAAACGTGGTGCTTAGGCTCCTCGACATGTCCACAGGGGTCTATTCCCTGAAGGCCCTCGGCATGGCCCCCTTCGACCAGGAAAAGATCGCGGCCATGATCCGCAAACCCTACGGCATGATCCTCAGCACCGGCCCGACGGGCAGCGGGAAGACCACCAGCCTCTACGCCATTTTGAAAGAGCTCAACCAGCCCGACATCAACATCATCACCCTGGAAGACCCGGTTGAATACCGGCTGGAGAAGGTCCGTCAGACCCAGTTGAACCGCCAGGCGGGCATGACCTTCGCGAGCGGCCTGCGCGCCGTCCTCCGGCAGGACCCGGATGTCATCATGGTCGGCGAGATCCGCGACTCGGAAACCGCCACCATTGCCGTCCAGGCGGCCCTGACCGGACACAGGGTCCTCAGCACGGTCCACACCAATGACGCCGCAGGCGCCGTCACGCGCTTCCTGGACATGGGGATCGAACCCTTCCTGACCGCCTCGGTGATGCTCGTTTCCTTCGCCCAGCGCCTGGTGCGCAAGGTCTGCCCCGACTGCAGGGAATCCTACCAGCCCCCGCCGGAGGCCCTCGCGCAGTGGGGCCTGACCGATGTGAAAGACGCGGACTTCCAGCGAGGGCGCGGCTGCCTGAACTGCATGTACACAGGGTATCGAGGCCGTACAGGGGTCTTCGAGGTCCTCGTAAACGACGAGATGGTCCAGGGCATGATCCTTCAGCGGCGCTCCGCCCAGGAGATCACCCGCGCGGCGCGGGAGGCGGGCGTGCTGCGCACCCTCAAAGAGGATGCCATGGACAAGGTCGTCCGCGGAATCACCACCCTGGAGGAGGCGGCCTCGGCCGTCATGGTTTAAGGACGTATGCCGACCTTCCGATACACAGCGATCGACGTGAGCGGCCACAAGCGCTCCGGCCGGCTCGAGGCCGAACACCGGGAGCAGGCCGCCACCATGCTCCTCGACCGCGACCTGATACCGGACCGCATCCGCGAACTGCCGGGTGCGGCCCCGGCCGCAAACGGCATCGGCCTCCTCGACCGGCTCCGATCCGTCAAGACCCTCGACCTGATCCTCTTCACCAAGCAGCTTCGAACCCTCCTCCGGGCCGGCGTCCCCGTCGTCCGCACGCTTCAGATCCTCGAAAGCCAGACCGAGAACAAGCGCCTAAAAGGAGTCATCAACGCCCTCGCCGCCGACATCGAACGGGGGAAAAGCCTCTTCGAGGCCTTTCAAGCCCATCCGCGGATCTTCTCCCCCCTTTATGTCGCCATGGTGCGCGCCGGCGAGTCGAGCGGCGACCTCCCGGAGGTCTTCAACCGGCTGATCTACATCGTGGAACACGAGCACAAGGTCAAATCGGACATCCGGGCCGCCCTCCAGTACCCGATCATCGTCATGACCTTCCTCTTCATCGCCTTCTTCGTCCTCCTGACCTTCGTGGTGCCGAAGTTCATCAACATCTTCATCAACGCGGGTGTGGAGATCCCGCTCCCCACCCGGATCTGCATAATCCTCTATCAAGCAATCTCGAGCTACTGGCCTTGTCTTCTGGGAGGGCTGGCAGCCCTTCTCGTCTTTCTGGCTCTGGCCCTCCGCACCGAGGCAGGCCGGTACGTCCGAGACCTCATTCTGATCAACATGGTGCTTGTCGGGCCCCTCTTCATCAAGAGCGCCATGTCGCGCTTCGCGAGCATCTTCGCGATCCTGCAGGCAAGCGGCATCCGTGTGCTCGAATCCATGCGCATCCTCTCGGGCACGATCGGCAACGCCGTGATCTCCCGCGAGTTCCGGCGCATCCAGGAGAGCATGGAACAGGGGAAAGGGATCGCGGGCCCCTTGAAGCAGGCCCGCTACTTCACCCCCATGGTGATCAACATGGTGGCCGTGGGCGAGGAAAGCGGACGACTGGACGAGATGCTCCGCGAGGTCTCCGTCCACTACGACGACGAGGTGGATTTCGCCATGAAGCGCCTGACCGACGCCATCGGCCCCATCCTGACCGTGGGCCTGGCGGCGGTGGTCCTGTTCTTCGCGCTGGCGATCTTCGTTCCCATGTGGGACATGGTCAAGGTCCAGGCGAAATTTTAGAGCGGCACCCATCGCATCCCTCCGGGGCTTGCGCTCACTTTGACGTTAATGAAACGTGCTCCTGCACCTCCATTCGGGCATTGAAGCCCCAGGACGGATGCGGAAGATGAAGAGGGCCGGTTCGCCAGACCCGGACCGATCCTGTCGATTCCTATGAAGCAATACCGATTCAGCCTTCAGGTCCTCATTCCGTTTATCGTGGGAGGCATGGCCTTCCTGGCCTTCCTCGTCGGGTTTCATGTTGGGCAGAAGCAACTCCCCTATTCCCTCCCAGCCCTTTTAGCCTCCCTCCTCTCGAGCGTCGGGTTCGCCGCCTTTGCAGGGATCATGATCGTGCGTCTCTTTTTGAAACCCATCAAACGGGCCCTCCGGGAAGCGAGCCCGCCTGCTGCCGACCCTAAGCCAAAACGCGAGGTAATCTCCGAGAAGGATGAACTCGACTGCTTCGAAGAGGCCATCCAGCAGATGACCGGCGCGCTCGACACCGAAGAAGCCGCCCGCCTTTTCCCCGAGATCATCGGCTCGAGCCGCGCCCTGCGCACCGCCCTCCGACAGGCCGCGCTGGTGGCCCCGGCGGACACGACCGTCCTGATCCATGGCGAAAGCGGCACGGGAAAGGAGCTGGTGGCTTCGGCCATCCACCGCTTGAGCCCTCGCTCCAAAGGCCCTTTCGTCACGGTGAACTGCGCAGCCATCCCCGAAGGGCTCCTCGAGAGCGAGCTCTTCGGGCATGAAAAAGGCGCCTTCACCGGCGCCACAAGCCGCAAAACCGGCAAGTTCGAGGCCGCCCAAGGCGGCGTGCTCTTTCTGGACGAGATCGGCGACATGCCCCCCGCCACCCAGGCCAAGATCCTGCGCGTCCTCCAGGAGCGGACCTTCGAGCGCGTCGGCGGCAACCAAACCGTTCAGGTCGATGTCCGCATCCTGGCTGCCACCAACAAGGATCTATCCAAAATGGTGCAGAAGGGCGCATTCCGCGAAGATCTCTATCACCGCATTCACGTCTTCGATCTCAACCTGCCGCCCTTGCGGCACCGGAAAGAAGATATCCGCCTCCTGGCCGACCATTTTCTGAACAACCTGACGCCGCCCGCAGGCGCCCTGACCCCGGCGGCCCTTCGCGCCCTGACGGCCCACCACTGGCCGGGCAACATCCGCGAACTCCAGAATGTCCTCGAGCGTGCCGCCCTTCTGGCGGGAGGTGCTCCGATCGAACCGCAGCACCTCCCGCCAGAATTGGTCCAACAGGCCGGCGGCCCGCTCGACCACCTGCCGCCGGATGCCACGCTCAACCAAAAGCTCGCTGAGATCGAGCGAAACCTGATCATCGACGCCCTCTACTCTACTGGAGGCGTCCAGGCACGCGCGGCGGAAATCCTCGGCATCAACCAAAGGAGCCTGTGGCACAGGGTGAAGAAATACGGAATCGATGTGGCTGCAATCAAGGCCGAAATTTAAAAATTTCCTTAGATTGCGCGGCTCACGTTTGTCAATATTTCCTGAAAAAGGTCAAGCTATCACCATTTTTCGATGAAACGAACTCGGAGGAATAGCCTTTGCATTTTTTTTATGGAAAAGCTCTGTACAAATCAATCAGACATCTTCATAAAATGTAGATCGTACAACGTTTTTCGTTGGATCAAAGCATTCTTCGCATATAAGCAAGATGTTTCTAGACAGTAGAAACGTAAATTTAACATCCCTTTTCCTGCTAGGGTTTTACCTGTTAAATGAAGATCGTACCTTATCATTGAAAAGATTCTCCTATTAAACAAACAAATGGCATACTCGTTGCATAGATGCTATCTTGGCGGTTTGTTGGAGATGTTCTCATACCTTTAAAAATAAAGAGTTTGTTTACCGGATAGCGGATACTGGAAATTTAACGACATTTTCGTCGAAGCCCATCTTGGATAGAAATATTAACAAGAGATATGGTTGACTCCACATAGAAAGGAGGTTCTTAGCTTTAATATCGGCAAACCGCTCAAATTATTCGATACAAATGATCTAAACCAAATCACCTTAATAATCTTATAGCGAAAGGAGAAAAAAATGGAGGCAAAAGACATTAGAAAATCTCAGGGAGGCTTTACGCTGATAGAGATTATTGCTGTGCTAATCATCATAGGAATTCTGGCTGCAGTAGCGATCCCACGGTATTACGGTTTGCAGGAAGAAGCAGCTGATAAAGTTGCAGAGTCAGGCCTTGCCGCAGCGTACTCGGCACTCTCTCTCGGCTGGGCTGCAAGCCAGCTTGGCAAAACAGGGGCTCCAGCAGGTCCAGCGGCTGCCTGTGCTGATATTACTATAGAAGGGGATACCATCGACAGCATTGCATGCGTAGGAGCCACTTGGCCTTCTTCTGGAGGAACATCCGCTGTTACCGTAACTTACTCAGGCGGATCAGCTCCAACGATAACAGGAACCTGGACCGCACCATAAGCGCATCCCCAGGTTTTTAATATCAGTATCGCATCTTGCGTTGGGGTTTGGAAAAGTATAACAACTTTCCAGACCCCAATTCGCTTAAGTGAAAAATTTATTATCCCCAATTATACTATGGATTTATTGAAGCACAATAGGTGGAATGTAGACATCCGGGCCATTTTCTGGTTCGGCTAGCCTGAACGCAAAATCATCGAATGAAACGTCAGTGATGTATTTAGTTATACCAAAGGCGTGCAACCCCAACTCATAAGCTGGTTTTGTAAACGTCAGCTCATCTTCAGGTGTCTTGATCACAATATTCCCATATTTGTTTTTATTGCTGACATATGGGTCGTACTTATCGTTTATGAGAACAGCTTTGTCCGGATTCACCCAGTCCCAGGTTACCAGAGTCAGATAGTCGACATAGGGTGTCCAGTTGGTGATGTCGTTTGGTGGCCAGGGTAGGTATTTCTGCCCTTTCGATGGCGTAATTCCATCTCTTGGACTTCTTTTCCTGACCTTGTTCCGCGGTTCTGTATCTCCACCGGTTGTCGAACTCCCCGATGCATCCGTGTAAAAAGCAGTAATCAAATTGCAATTCTCTTCCTGCCTGATCCGGACGAGTAGTGTCGACCAGTCTGCAAGTACCCCATTATTGAATACATAGTCTGATTTAATTTCCTTGTATGCAATTACATCGGTTTTCCCTGCAGGAGGCGCATTTTTGGGAGCCTCCCATAGAACAAGGTATAATTTGCCAGTGTCATTGATTTTAAGATCCGGTATACCGTCTTTTTTATCTCCTCCTCCACGAAGAAACGACAAACCGTAACTTTTGCGCTGGGAAGGGGTTACATTCACTACCTGCTTACGGAATGTAATCCCAGCCATGTGTATAGAACCATCTGCCACTTTGACTTTCGCTTGAAGCTCGTAGTCCGAATTCATGTTCACATTAGAAGTATTGTATATCGTCAAAAAAGCCGCCTGAGAATCATTCTGAACCGCTGAAACATTCATTGATCCATCATAAATTTCGAAAGATCCCAGCATATCATTTTGATCGTCGTAGAAAGAGGTGGTTCCATCATCGAAATCCTCCCAGACATCTGGACCACCGCTGAAAGGTCCAAGTTCCTCACCGCCTCCGCCACCAGCGCTCTGCAATGGCCACCAGTAGGCTACCCTCCGTGAAACTTTCATTATGTCAGAATCTGGAAACACACCAGTAGAAAGGATCTCGATGGTATCACTATAGAAGTAGTCAATGTTCTGATTATCATCCAGAACGATCGGGAACACAGCTCCCGCCTTTGCCTGGATAACATCCTTTAAAGTATTATTAGGTTTATCGAACTCACGATAGCGATACCAGGATTCGTTGTGGAGAAAGACACCGTTGTAGGGCGTTAGGTTGAAGCCGGGATTGAGCACAATGTCTTTGTGTTCATAGATTGTCTGGGAGCCGTCAGCAACTGCAGAACTGCCGTATACGTGTTCTATTACTTGCAGGTTGAATGTACCGCCTCCCGGAGCGGACTTCGTTTGATTGTGCAATGCGAGCAAGGCGGTTTTTGCGGAGGCCTTGCCTTGACTTTGTAACTTGCTTTTGTAAACTGATTCCGCGTATCTGAATCCTGATTCCGCCAGAAGAAAGGCGCGCTCCCCGTGGTTGGCACGGACCTCTTCCTGGCTCGAGGTGCCGACCATAGACACAACCCCGGCACCCAGCACACCAACCAAAAGGATAGCCACCACGGCGGCGATCAGGACACCACCGTGAAAATCAACGATATGTCGAAGAAGGAATGCGTCGCTCGCCGGTCTCAGGAAATTTCTCATGAGCGCTCTCTCTCAATTGTAGATATTGCGCGGGAAGACCCACGTCTCAAAGGGGATCGAAACACCCCCTTGCTGGTGGGTCAAACTCAGTTGGATGCGAATCCGCCCCAAGTCGTCATAGGCCAAGGCGAAGGCGCTGACTTCGTCAATCAGGTCATCCCCATCGATCGTGAGGCGGCCACCCGAAAGATCGAGCGTCCGCCCACCCCGGCTGGTATTGAAGGTGAAAGGCAAGGAGATGCCGCCGGCATTCCCAAAGCAGTCGTAACAAATTCGAAACTCGTTGGTAAGTCTCGTCAGGGCCAACTGCGCCTTTTGCGTCAAAACCGCGCTGTCGCGCGCCATCAGGAAACCCTGCACACCCTGGACCACGGCCCAGCCCCCGGTACCGACGAGGATGCCCACAATCAGAAGAACCGCGATCACTTCCACCAAGGTGAAGCCGCCCTTCTTGTCCGGATGTCGTTCACGGTCTCGTTTCACCATGTCTCATTCCGAAAAGAAGGTGGACAAGGATTGGCAGCCCGTATTCACCGTCACCATTACAATTTCGAAACCCGGATTTCCCATGGCATCTTCCTTATCCGCTGTGGTCACAGGGTAATCGCCCAGATCCGTTTTAAAAGCCTGCCACGATAGGTCTCCCTTCCTGTAATCATGATACAGGGCGGTGATCTCCTCCATCGTGTCCATCGCGGAGGCAAGGTCCTGAGCCATTGCGACGGGCTCGGAGCTGCGGGTAACGGCGCCGTGGAGAAAAGTGAACACCGCGACCCCTCCCAGGGCCATGATGACCAGGGTCGCAATCACTTCCACCAGGGTGAAGCCGGACGAACGGACTCCGCTTTTCATTCGATGAATCCGGTGTTGGGGGTGATCGTGATGGATATGGTCTTGGAGCAGCAGGCAATCTGGATCGTCTTGGCTGAAGACAGTTCGTTTCCGCTCTGGGGGCTCGCCCCGTTGTAAGGGACGCCCCAGTCGTCGAAGGAGACCGTAAACGAACCGCAGCTCACTCCGGAGGGAAGCGTAACCGTATCGGAACCCTCCCCGAGGAACATGACTCGATTGGAGGTGTTGGGACCCTCGAATAGCCAGTAGCTGCCGCCGTTCGAATGGACACCCCAGCTCGTGTCAGAATACATGGCCCGGAACTGGGCCTGCCGCAGGTGCATCTTGAGTGTTTCGGCCGCCCTGCGGACTTCCGCTCCGTCATCCGTCATCATGCGGGCCACCGCGACCGATGCCAGCACCCCCAGGATGACCAGCACCGCTATCATCTCCACGATGGTAAACCCGCCCGCCGTATGCGCGCGGATCAGAGATCCCTGCCCTGCTTCAGCGCCTGATCCAGTCGGGAAAGCCGAGACTGTCCGCAGCAGACGAATGATGGATTTCTTCATGTTGTCTCTAGAGCCGTGAGCGAAGGCCCTCCGGCAGAAAAAAACCGGGTCAACTAATGCGCGTGTCCATCCGGAAATGATGTCCCGGTACAAGCCCCTTTACAATCCGAAAATGAAGATTTTTCTTCACACGCTTCGCGCGCTCAGTCACACCCCTTCGCGGCGGCTCCCGGTTTGGCCAATATCAAGGAAATCAAGCGGTTGCGCGTAGGCGGCCTGCAGGTCGCCGCACAACCAAGCGCGCAATTGACACCGAGATTGGTCAAAAAGACCATTTCCGGATGGAAACGAATGCGTATGGATCAAAAACAATTGCTGTGCCGAAAAATGGAAAGACGTTGCGAAAAACCGCACATCGACTACTGTTCATAATTTTAAACGTATTCCATTGAAATGCAACTGTTTTGATTGATTCCCCCTGATGAGGGTAAGAGACAGAGTGAGAAATTTTCATCTGTACCCACAAAAGTATGTCATCGTTCAGGTTCGAACAGACGACACGGCAAACCCGCCCCAATAAAGAGGATACGCTGCTTGAGGCGTGTTCTGGAAAGATTTATTCCTCAGCCGGTTTTTGGTATATTGGGCAACAGAGCAGAAAAGGGCTTCGTACTGATGATCTCTCAAATTCCATCTGAAAAACTGGAATCTGTAAGGGTAAGAGGATTATTTTATAAACTGCCCGGGATTGAGTCACGTTTTCAGCCTGCGTCCGCAACCAGGCTCCAGGGCACATAGCGAAATGGATAAAACCTCCATCCAGCCGGCCAACCGTCGCCATCCGGAAACGGCCCTTGAGCGAGTGGCACTGCTGCGGAGCCAGGAAGAAAGAATGCTGAAAGCACCATAGGGTGTCTTAGCTGAGGCCGATGCAGCATTCGAGCGTATTGGTCAGATCCTAAATGCGGGAGGCGATGTTTGCGGTCTCGCTGATGGGGGCCTATGAGCGGTATTTTTGGATTGGTTTCTTTTGACGGCAGACCTATCCCACAGGAAAATTTCCGTGCCATGGCCGAAGCCATGGCGGCCTGGGGGCCTGACGGCGTCACCAGCCGCTGCCTGGGGGAGGCGCTGCTGGGGCATGCCCGGCTCTCCGTAGCTCCGGAGGCCCGGCACGAACGTATGCCGTGGGAGGAGCCCGTTGCTGGGATTCTTGTCACGGCTGCCGCGCGGTTGGACAACCGGCGCGAACTCTGCCGCGATCTTCATATCCCTGCGAACGAGCGGGCCACGCTCGGCGACGGGCATCTCACCGCCATGGCCTTCGTTCTCTGGGGGGAGGAAGCGCCGGGGCGCCTTTTCGGCGACTGGTCGTTTGCCGCCTGGAATGGGCGGGAGCGGCGGCTTTTTCTGGCCCGGGACCACCTGGGCAACACGGGGCTTTTCTATTTCCACAGGCCGCCCTTTTTCGCCTTCGCCTCGACCGCGCAAGCCATACTGGCCCTGCGCCGGTTTGAATGGAAACTGGACGAATGGCGTCTTGCCCGGTACCTGACGGTCTTCCCGGGGCAGGAGGCCGATCGTTCACGGACCTATTGGGAAGACATCCGCCTGCTCCCGCCCGCCCACCAGATGTCCGTGACACCGCATGCTCTGAAGGTTCGAACCTACTGGCGCATCGAGGACGCCCCCACCTTCCGTTTAACTTCGGACAAGGCGTACAGCGAGGGATTTCTGGAGCTTTTCCGTCGGGCCGTGCGGGTGCGGCTCCGGAGCGATCGGCCCGTCGGGTCCCAGTTGAGCGCAGGCCTGGACTCGAGCTCCGTGACGGCCCTCGCTGCGGAGATGCTCGAGGCGGACCGCCGGACCCTTCCAAGCTTCACATCGGTTCCGCTCCATCCGGCGGCCCATCTAGTCCCCGGCGCCCTGGCTGACGAATGGTCCCTCGCCCACACTCTGGCCGAAAAATATGAGAACATCCAGCACATATCCATCCGGGCCGAGGGCGTCTCCCCGCTTGCGGGCGTCCGGGCCGGGCTTCGCATCTGCGGCCACCCCCTCCATGCGGCGACAAACCTGTTCTGGATTCGATCCATACACGAGGAGGCCCAGCGGATGGGGATCAGGGTGCTCCTCACGGGGCAGATGGGAAACGGAGGGGTTTCCTGGAGCGGCGGGAGCCACCGCATCCTTTTTCTTCTGCTCCAGGGCCGCTCGGACGAGGGCATGCGCGCGCTGAGGGAATACAAAAAGGCAAGAGGCTTTTCCTGGTACCGGGCGATCCGCAGCCATCTGCTGGGGCCCATCCTGGGGCCCCTGTGGTACCGCTGCCGGCAGGTGGTCCACCCCTGGCAAGCACCCTGGAGCCGATACGGCGCAATCCACCCGGAGTTCGCCCGGCGCATGGGGCTGCGCGAGACGATGAAGGCAGAAAACCACAACCCTTTGTTTGCGCGCCCCAGGGACCCCGAATGGGAACGGCGGCAAACCATCATGATGAACGCCCCGGCAGGCTATATCCATCACCAGTGGGGGGCCGCTTTCAGAATGGAGGTCCGGGACCCGACGGCTGATGTCCGGCTCATCACCTTCTGTCTCGGCATACCGGACGACCAGTACAGCCGGGACGGCGGGGAGCGGATGCTCCTGCGGCGCTCCATGAGGGGCATTCTTTCGCAGGAGCTGATCGAAAACACCGTCCGGGGCAGGCAGGCGGCGGACGTGCCCCTGCGTCTTCTGGATCACCGGGAGGAAATGGAAGGGGAACTGGCCGCCCTAGCTTCCCACGATGCAGTGGGAGCCTA
This sequence comes from Desulfatiglans anilini DSM 4660, assembly GCF_000422285.1. NCBI lineage: Bacteria > Pseudomonadati > Thermodesulfobacteriota > Desulfobacteria > Desulfatiglandales > Desulfatiglandaceae > Desulfatiglans > Desulfatiglans anilini. Next base: position 19,057 of record NZ_AULM01000005.1, on the reverse strand, counting down.
TCTGGATGTCAACGCGCTGCGGGCCGCCTGGCGGAGTCTCCAGGCCGGGGGCGCGGCTGCGCAGGCCTCCCAGAGGTCGGCGTTCCTTCTTCTCAGGGGCGTGATGGCGGGGCGTTTCGTCACGGGCTTGACGGACCGGGGATGACCGGATGACAGGCTTTTCAGGGCCTCACGGCTCGTAGCAGACCCCATGTTTTGATGCAACGGCGCCGATCTCTTCCGGAGTATACCAGAGCTTGTGCTCCGAGATCTGTTTGTAGAAGGCGCAGCCCGAGCACGGAATGTCGTCGCAGGGCGGCGCTTTTCCCAGGAGCATTCTTCTCGCGTAGGTCATCCGCTCATTGTTTATCTCCTGCAGAAACGTTCCGTCGAGGACATCTTCGGCAAAGGCCATTCTCGTGTTGGATCCGCATCCCAAAAGCCGTCCGTCCCAGTTGATCTGGGGGGCCTTCCAGAGGCCAAGACACAGATCCCGGCAATACTGGATCCCCACGGCCTCGATGAATTCCCCCCTGTCGGCATACCCCATCAGATTGCGGATCTTCTCCCTGTCCCTCACGGGAAGCTGATCCGGACATCTGTTCAGTTTGATAAAGACATTCATGTCCAACATCTTGCCCAGCACGAAGACCTTTTCCAACTCGTGCTCATTGTGCCCGAAAAGGATGAACTGGAGCAGCAGCTCCGGGAACGGGGAGCGGTATTTCTGCTTGAAATGGTTGATTTTTCTGATATTGGTCAACACCTTCCCGAGGCTTCCGCCGATGCGGTATCTGCGGTAGGTCTCCTCGGTGACGCCGTCGACCGAAACCCGGACGCGGACCGTCTGGTACCTGACAAGCGCCTCGAGGGCCTCCTCGGAGGCGTCGTTCAGGTTGACCCCTCCCCCGAGGTTCGTTGCCACTCCCCGTTCATGCGCGCTTTTCAGAATCTCCGGCAGATCGGGATTCAGGAAAGCCTCGCCGGAGCTCGCCAGCTCGACCCATTTGATCTGCGGGTTATAATCGAGAAAACGGGTGAATCTCGAGGGGGGCATGGTGCCGCTCTTGAGAAAGGCCCGGCCGTTGTTCTCGTCGGTTGGGCACAAAAGACACCTGAGCTGGCACACGGTCGATACATCGAGCCGCGCCTTCACCGGGTCGACCTTCAAGAGGTCATAGCACTTCATTCTCGGGCACCTGTTCCCGCCAGCGTTCCATCGAGGCCCTGATCTCCCGGGGCGTGAACCATTGGCCGTATCTCCGGTAATCGGCGTAGAGTTCGCAGACCGAGCACGGGATGTCGTCCCGCTGGGGCGCGATCCCCATGAGCATTCTCCTGGCATATTGGATGTGCGGGTTATTGACTTCCCTCGCAAACGCTTTGCCGAGGGCGTAGTCGGCGTACGCAACGCTCTTGTTGCCGCTGCACCCGAGAAGCCTTCCATCCCAGTTGACCTGCGGGGATCTCCAGAGCTGAAGACAAATCTCCCTCATATACGGCTTCCCCGTCTTTCTCTGATAGGATTCCCTGTCGCAATACCCGAGCAGATCGGTCAGCGCCCCTGGATTGGACAGAGGGGGGTATCCGTGGAAGACGTTGATTTTCAATTCAAGGGTCATGTCCATCGCCCGGGCGATGAATGCCATCTTCTTCATTTCATGTTCATTGTGCGGGAAGGTGATGAACTGCAGGATCAGGTGCGGCAGTCTGGTGTTGTATCGATTCTTGTAGGCGTTGATCTTTTGGATATTCCCCAGGACCTTCCTGAGTTCCCCGCCGACGCGGTATAAACGGTAGGTCGCCTGTGTCGCCCCGTCCACAGCCACCCTCAAAAACCTTACTTTGCAGCGGACAACCGCCTCGAGGGCTTCGTCAGAGGCGTCATTGAGGTTCGCTCCCTCAGCGATGCGGGTCGCAACGCCTTTTTCCGCAGCGTATCTCAGAATAGCGGGGAGATCGGGATTGAGAAAGACCTCCCCCGAGTTTCCGAGTTCGATGAGCCGGATCCGGGGGTTGCTCTCGACGAACTCGACAAAGTCGGCGAGCGGCATCACGCCGCGGCCTATAAAAGGCCGCCCTCCTCTCGACATCACGGGGCAAAGCACGCAGCGGAGCTGGCACAGGCTGGAGAGGTCGAGCCTGGCCTCCGCCGGATAGACCGTCAGGCAGTCGGCGCTTATCCTGTCCCCTTTTTCTATACCGCTCGAAGACATGTATCGACGATCTCCCTCACCGTATCCGCTGAATGATACCCGGCATGCTTGGCGGCGAATGCTCCGGCGTTCTTTCCAAGACGCTTCGAAGAAGCCGCGAGATCGAATCTCTGTTCGACTGTTTTCGGCTCGCTGAAGCAGCTCACGAATTCACAGAGCCCCCTTTGGTTCAGCCGGTAAGCCAGGAGCGTCTGCTCGAGCTGCTCCGGGCAGATCAGGAGGCGCGCTCCGGCCAAAAGCATCCGGGCGGTTGTGTGAAGCCCCCCCTGCGTCACCGCGATGTCGCATTCGGCAGCGGCCCGGTCCAGGTTCATGAGGGGGCCGCTCAACCGCAGTGTCGGCGACTCGAACGCCTTTCTCTGGCATTCAGGAAGATCTCTGATGTGCCCGATTGCGGGAAAACCGAGGGTCTTGAGATAGCCCAGGATGTCGCTCAGACACCGGTTCGCCGCACTCAGATAAACGAAGACGCGGGGCCCGGCCCCGTCCTGACGTGGAGGTTCATGGCGGAAGTTCGGCCCGAAGACAGGACCGAGATATCTTTCCGAGGACCGGATCTCGAAATGGTCCATCTCGGGAAACACGCAAAGAAACCGGGCGGCCCCATCGAAGATCCCGGCCACCGAGCGGAGAGCAGGCACACGGCGCCTGATGGCACAGAGGACTCTGTCGTCGGCTTGCTGGAGGGCCTCGTCTGAGACCTCGAGCCATGGGTGCAAAAAGGGGGTGGGCGTGGTTGGAGGAGGAAGGGTGAAACCCGTGCCGACCGCCCCCCGCGCGAGGCCAAGGGCCAGGGCACACAAAAGGGCGGTGGGGGCGAAATCCGTCAGGACGAAGGCCGGCTTCAGAGCCCTGAACCTGCCCGACCACCAGGCGAAATGCGCGTCGAAGGCCTCGTCGTCCCGATACCCATTCCGCCAGAGACTCTGGGCGAAGTTCAGGGAAAAGCCCGTGAAGCGAGGTGGCCACGCCGGGGATTGCTCAACGGCGACGTCCATCCCCGAAAAGGCGCATCGAGCCTTCTCGGCCTCGCGGCACAGCAAGGTGATCCTGCACTTTCGCTGCAAGAACGCTTCGGCTATCGTCCGGAGGGTGAGCAGATGGCCCCATCCTCCACCCATTTCGTTCGCCAGGGCGATGCTTGTCATCCGGCGCTGTTGAAAGTGCGGACCTGCTGCGAAGACCTCAACAGGCCGGCGGAGAAAAATACTTTCTTAGCCAGTAATTCCGCAAGCATTTCAGGATCCCGGATCGTTTCCTTCAATCCAATCGCAAGGATCGGCTGCGTACGATCTGCAACAACCTCAGCTATAGGATTGGTTGTCGGATCCGTCCCCGGTCGTGCCTGCCAAAGTCATCGCATTGATGTCCAGTTCCTCCACCGAAGGCTTTTGCCACTCCCGCCGCAAGTCACCGGCGCCCTTTTCCTGTAAATCCGTTTTCCTTTCCATGCTCGCCCCCTTCCCGGTTGTTTTTGTCGATTGGACTCTAATACGAAATACAGACCCCTGTCAAGCGTTACCAGGATACCGGCCCCATCCACCCATTAAAAAGACGCGCCGGCTATATCGTTTCTATCAACCCCAATTCCGCCATCCGTTCGACGAAGTCAAGAACGTCCCCCCTGCAAACAGGAGCCTCGACCCTGTATGATCCCTGCATGATCTCGCACAGTTCACTGATGGAGCGCTCCTGGTCGAGCAGACCAAGAATGCGGGAAGCGGTCTCGTTCATCTGGTAATACTTGCCGTTCTGAATGCTCATCGCAACCGTCTCGTTGTCGATGCTGCCCATGAATATATCTTCGTTTCGCTTGACAACCGTGTCAAGCGTCATTTCTTTCATAGCGTTGTCCTCCATCACTGCAGCACACGAGCACCGAGAATGATATCGCAGAGGTCATCGGGCGGCGGCAGTCTAGCGGGAAGCCTGATTTCCGTAACCGGCGCCTTTTCAGCAAGGCGGCATACAAGCCGGAACAATCCTCTATTGCTTTTACAATAATTTGTAATTCTAACAAAAAAAACACTCTCCAGCAATGTCTGGAATTTCGCAGCGCCTGTGAGGTCAATGAAAGAAACCTCCGCTCCGTCGCCCCTCTTCAGCACGAAAATTTTTCGGAGGCGGGCCTTTTCCCTTCTGAAGTTCCCTCGAGCGATAATCGAGATCTTGTCCATATCGGGCCTTATGCGCCCCGCCGTCTCATGTTCGAAGTCGAGCACCGGCATTGCATGCTCCCACAAACGGAGCTCCGGGGACCCCGATGCGATGTATGCCTTGCCGTCCTCGAAATCCGCCAGCGCGATATTGTCATCGAGAAACGAAAAACCCCGGTTGAGGAATGACGCCGTCAGAGTGGATTTGCCCCCGCCGGAGGGGGAGCAGAGGACGAAGCAATTCTCGTTCCTGCAAAGGGCGCTGCCGTGCAGGGGGAGCAGGTTCCTTTGGTGGAACAGGCCCCCCAACCCCCACCCGAGAAGGATCTGCATGATGGTTGCGGCGTTTCCGTTCGGGAGCGGCTCGATCGTCATCGAGTTCCCGCCCGTGACCAGGATCGTGGCGCTCCTCGCCCCGCGCAACAGGAGCCGTCCGGGCGAAGCATCGATCTGGATCGATGCCGGGGGCGTGTATCCAGGGCCGAAAATTTCCCCGTGTCTAATGCGCACGTCCGGGTCCCCGGAATGGACGGCCTCCGGAAAATGAGGCACGCGGACCTGGGACAAAAACTCGAGGCCGTAGGCCTTGTAGACGTGCTCTGTTTCGGAAAAAATGCCCTTTTCGGGCGAAAGGGCGTGGCTGTGGCCTCCCACCAAAGCGTCATGCCTCCGGATGCAGCTCGAGTGCGTAATATTCGGCGGGCGCCGGTCCGTGATTGAAGACATAGTGAGGCATTTGCCTGCCTGTGAACGCAAAACCGGGGGCATCCATCCTTTTCCCGAGGATCTCGACGGAGCCGCTCAGGAACAGAAAGATCACCTCGTGCGGGTGATGATGCAAGGGGATCCTGCCTCCGGCGAGAACCTTGGTAAACAGCACCCTCAAACCCGGCAAGTAACGCGTCGGCCCGGAATAGATCTCAACGGTCTCGGTGCCTTCGCCCGTGGTCCGCTTGAACCCTCTGCTCCCTTTGCGCGGTGAATACTCGAAAGCCTTTCTTATCCCCGAAGAAAAGGTCCTGGACGTGTTTTTCCACCTGACGTGGAAATAGTCGACAGGATCGGCAGCCCTGTTCCGCATCGTGTGGGCAACTCTGGCGTCAAGATACAGCAGGGCACCCTTGTCTGCCAGCACCGACTTCTCGACCCCGGAACCGGCATCACGGCTCAAAATCTCGACATGATCCGACAGCGCGATGTGCAGTTCTTCGTGTTCGTGGCAATGCGGCGGATGGGGGGAGAAAAAGCCGGCAAGGAAGCCGGCGTGGACATAGACTTCGTCCAGGATGGACGTGGGCCCGTAAAACAGTCCCTGTCTGTGCCACCCGGTCACGAGGTTGATGTCCTCCTGCCGGGGAACACCCCGGATCACGAAATCCGGAACAGGTTGGGTCATCGCGCGCTTATTCGTCGAAAAAACCGTGGATTCTCCATGCATGGTCGAATACCTTGGTTAGTCACTCCGCTCCACAAAAAAATATTGGTGGATACAAGCCTTGTGCGCCTATGATCGATGGAGAAATACTCAGCAGTCGAACAAGTTTCTTTCGAGAACGGCGCCTCGGCGAAATAAGCCTTTCTTAAAACGATGGCAATCAGGGCCAAAATGAACCTGGCGCCAAAGGGTGCGACCATCAACAGACGGCTCCTTCTAAGATTCCCGGCAAAAACACTCTTTCTCGTGAAGCCTTCCCTTCAATCAGTCGATAGAGCATTTAACAATCAGCGCCTGTCGCGGTCTCTTTGAATAAGCTGATCTTCAATACTCTTTCAAACGGTGCATTTTCCACTTAACGGTATGGGCAGCACGTTTTGCCGAAAAGAGTCTCTTCACACAGCATGACGGAGTCTGCCAGGAAAGATTCCGTCGAAAAAGGTGCTTCTACACGCTTTTCTTGCCGTAGCTCAAGGGAGTAATATCAGTTGGGAAAAGCATATGACCAGCGCGGAAATTTTATATTTGACCCACTGTGTGTGTCAATAGAATTCCCTGATAAAATCCTTTCCTCGCATCCTTGGACCGTAGCTCCACCGTTCATTTTGATATACAAATATGTTGGATGATATGATATAGCGCAAGTCACCGGCGGCGGTTCGTATGGTTATAGAGGAAGGGAGGACTTCAGCTCGATGAGGCTTTTCGTGCGGCGGATCGTCCGGTTCATCCGCATGCCCACGGGCCGCGGGCTCCTTCTGGAGGCGGCCTTCTGGCTCGGCCTGGCGCGTCTGGCTGTCCTGCTGCTGCCTTTTCGCCGGCTGGCCCCTTATCTGGGCACCTACCGGCATGAAACGACCGCCGCGAACCTGGACCTTTCCGAGGCTGCCAAGGCCATGGCCGTCACCCGTGCGGTCCAGCGCGCGGCCCGGAACCTTCCCTGGGAGTGCCAGTGCCTGGTTCAGGCGGTAGCCGGAAAGGCCATGCTGCGGAGGCGCAGTATGCCCACCACCCTGTACCTGGGGGTGGCCAAGGATGAAAACGCCCGATTGTGCGCCCATGCATGGCTTCGCTGCGGCGATGTCATCGTCACGGGCCGAGAGGGAGCGGACCGTTTCAGCGTCGTCTCGACCTTTGGGGACTGTCCCGATGAAGGCTAAGCTCGACAAGGCGCTGAAGCAGCTTCCCTATCTCCCGCGGGCGCTGCGGCTGGTTTGGGCCGCCGCGGGTGTCTGGGCCATGGCCTGGCTGGCCCTGATCCTTTTGCAGGGGCTTCTCCCGGTGGCCACGGTCTATCTGACGCGGGCCGTCGTCGATGGTCTGGTGGCCATTCTCGGGAAGGAATATTCCTGGACGGCCCTTTCGCCCTTTCTGCTCCTCGTGGGGTTGACGGTCTTGACGCTTCTGGCAGGCGAGGCGCTGCGAGGCATCACCGGCTGGATGCGCACCGTTCAATCCGAACAGGTTCAGGACCACATCCACGGACGCATTCACGAAAAGGCCCTCGCCCTCGATATCGCCTTCTACGACTCCCCCGATTACTACGATCGTCTCCATCGCGCCCGGATCGACGCCGTAAGCCGGCCCGCGGCCATGCTCGAAAACATCGGCGCTTTTCTGCAAAACGGCGTTACCCTGGCCGCCATGTGCCTGGTTCTTCTGCGCTTCGGTCCCTGGCTGCCCCTAATCCTCTTCGTGAGCACTCTTCCGGCGCTCTTCGTCGTCTTTCGCAACACCCTGCGCTTCCATGCCTGGCGGGTTCGCAATACCGCAGCGGAGCGCCGCTGCCGTTATTACGACTGGATGATCACGGAGCGCAACGCTGCGCCGGAACTGCGTCTCTTCGGCCTGGGGATCCCCTTTCGCGATGCCTTCCGGCGATTGAGGGAGGGCCTGCGCCGCGAACGGGGCGATCTGGCCAAAAAGGAGGCTGTCGGCAGAATCGGGGCCAGCGTCTTCGGTCTCGCGGCCCTCGCCGGAGGGCTCGCCTGGATGTCCTGGAAAGCGAGCCGAGGGACCGTTACGCTGGGAGAACTGACCCTCTTCTATCTGGCCTTCTCACAAGGGCAGCGCATGATGCGGGACTTGCTTTCCAACGCCGGGGAGATTTACCGCAACATGATGTTCCTCGAAAACCTTTTCGAATACCTGGAACTGATGCCACAGATCCAGGATCCGGAAAGGCCCTCGACTCTGCCCGAAGGCAGCGGCTGCGAGGTCTCGATCGTAAACGTCTCTTTCCGGTATCCGGGGAGCCCGCATCCAGCCTTGGCCGATTTCAGCCTCCTCATTCCCAAGGGGCGGATCGCCGCCCTGGTGGGCGAAAACGGGGCGGGAAAGAGCACCCTCATCAAGCTCCTCTGCCGCTTCTACGACCCGGACGCGGGCCGCATTCTGCTGGACGGCCTGGACCTGCGCGATCTGAATCTCCCGGAGCTGCGCCGGCGGATCACGGTGCTTTTCCAAGAACCGGTGAGATATCATGAGACGATCGGGGACAACATCGCCTTTGGCGACCTCGCCGCCGCGCCGGGCATGGGCGAAATCGAAGGGGCGGCCCGGGCCGCCGGGGCCGAAGCCTTCGTTCATCGGCTGCCCCTCGGTTACCGGACCCTCCTCGGCAAGTGGTTCGGCGGAGCCGAACTGAGCGTGGGGGAATGGCAGCGCCTTGCCCTCGCCCGAGCCTTCCTGCGCCGGGCCTCCCTCATCATCCTGGACGAGCCCACGAGCGCCATGGACTCCTGGGCGGAGACGGACTGGCTGAGCCGCTTCCGCCGCCTGGCCGCCGGCAGGACGGCCCTCATCATCACGCACCGATTCACGACGGCCTTGCGGGCCGACCGGATTTATGTTATGCACAGCGGCTGCATCATCGAGGAAGGCACCCACGACGAGCTCCTGTCGATGAACGGGCGCTACGCCGCTTCGTGGCGCCGGCAGACGGACAGGGACGCGGCGCTGGCTGAATCCACCGAACCATCCTGAAAGAGGAAATTGCCGCAAAGTGATGATCGATCCCTTCGCATGGTTGAACGAAACGGAGCGGTTGCTGCTGGAACTCCTCAACAGGAATCCTGCGGTTCCGGAGCCGGCGGCGACGGCCCTTCTCGGCCCGTCCGATTGGGACCGGCTTCTCGCACTCGCGAAGATCATGCGGATCAGCCCCCTCCTCTATTACCGATTGCGGGAAAAAGGGCTGAGTCATCATTTACCGGATGCATGCAGGTCAAGCCTCCGGCAAGCCTGTCTGGATACGACCCTCCGGAACTTGCGAGCCTACGGAGCGCTTCGGCGTTTGGCGAGGCTGCTGGAGCGGGAGGATATTCCCGTCATCGTCCTCAAGGGGATGTTCCTGGCTGACGCGGTGTACCGTGACATCGGACTCCGGGAGATGAACGACATCGATCTGCTGGCCCGGCCGCAGCATGTCCAACGCATCGCCGAACTGGCCGGCGAACTGGGCTATGCCCCCAGGGTGGATGTCAACCAGGAGGATGCCGAAGAAATCCACCTTCATCTCCCCCGCCTCATCAAGGAAGGCGAGGCCGGTTTTGAAATCCACTGGAACGTAACCCACTCCAACAGGCGGTACAGGATCGACCCCGATGAGCTGTGGAAACGGGCCCTTCCGGTGAAGCTGCAGGGGACGAATGTTCTGGCATTCTGCCCCGAAGACATGCTCCTCCACCTCTGTCTCCACACCTCCTATCATCACCAGTTCGCCTTCGGGCTTCGCCCCTCCTGCGACATCGCCGAACTGCTGCTCTGGTGCGGCGACCGCTTCGATTGGGACGCCGTTTTGGAACGCTCCGAGCGATGGGGTTGGGGCCGCGGCGTCTACATGGCCCTGCTGCTCGCGAAGAAACTGGTGGACGCCCCCGTGCCGGGCGGGATCACGGCCCGATTGAAGCCGGCGGACATCACGGCGGATATTCTAAACGCTGCGGTCTCACAGGTGTTCACCAACAGCAGGATCGCCTCGACGATACCGAAACCCTTTGCGGACCTCATCCTATACGAGCGCTTGGGCGGAAAGCTCGGGATCCTCTTGAACAGAGTCTTTTTGCCCAAACGGACTATGGCGGTGCTCTATCCGGCCTGCCGCGGCTCATGGAAAATCTACGTTTATTACCCGCGCCGGCTGCTCGATGTGCTGCGCCGCCACGGCCGCACCTTCCGCAAGATTAAGCAGGGCGATCCCGAACTCCTCCATCTGGCGAAGAGAAAACAGCTGATCGATGGCTTCCTCCAGAAGATCTGATCCCCAGCCGGGACGATCCCCCTCCCCCCGACACATCCCGCATCACCCGACTTTGTAAACGACCAGCGTCCGAGTGTGGCCTTTCAGGGTCTGCGGCGGTTCAGCGGTGAGGGGAAATGTGCTCCGCAGGCACGAGACGGTATCTTCGCTGACGAGGATGTCGCATTTGAGGGTCTTGGTGAGGTCCTGGACGCGGGAGGCGATGTTGACGGTGTCGCCGATCAGGGCGTAGGAGCGGCGGGATTCGCTGCCGGTGTTTCCGGTCAGGACCTCCCCGGTGTGGATGCCGATGCCGTGACGGAAGGGAACGAGGCCGGCGCGGACGCGCTCTTCGTTCAGGGAAGCCAGGCGGCGGCGCATCTCGAGCGCGGCCAGGATCGCCCTGTCGGCGTGGTCTTCGCAATAGACGGGGACGCCGAAGACCGCCTCCTGCTCGTCGCCAACGTACTGGAGGACGAGGCCGTTGTGGGCGCGGACGGCCGCCCCCATCTCGGTGAAGTAAGCGCGGAGGCTCCGGATCACCTCCTCGGGGGAATGGTGTTCCACATACGCGGTGAAGTCGCGGAGATCGCTGAAAAGCAGCGTCCCGATCCGGCGCTCGCCCTCGAGGGGGATTCGGCCGGAGAGGATCTCGTCGCGGATCTCGGGGCTGACGTAGAGGCCGAAGGTCTCGCGGATCTGCTCCCGTTCGGCGAGGCCTGCGATCATGGCGTTTCCGGCATCCCCGAGGATCCCGATCTCGTCGTTCGACACGACGCGGATGCGCTTGGTGAAATCCCCCTGCCGCACGCTTCGAATCACCCGCATCATCCCGGTCAGCGGTTTTGAAATCGATCGCCCGACCAGAAAATTGAGGCGGAGGGCGAAGAGGGCGAAGACCGTACAGACGAAAAAGCAGAAGATGAGGATCTCCTGCGCCACCTCGCGGGCGGCGGGGGGCAGATGCCCCGCGCCTTTCAGACTCAGGTAGAGGGTTCCCACCAGCATGATCATGGGGATGAGGGTGCCGGCGCTGTAGAGAAAACGGATGCGTCTGAGGATCGGGAGTTTGATGGTCCCCTGGACGGCCGCGAGCCTCCCCTCCGGAAACAAGGCCGCAAGGATCCCGCGGCGGAGGTAGTCTTCGAGCAGGAAGAAGGAGGCCGTGGCCGTGATCATCCCCACCATCACCGAGCGGAAGTAACCGAAGATCGCCGACTCGGTGCGGGTGTCGAACCAGAGCCACATGCCCGTCACGAGGAGCGCCGGGATAGCCACCCACATCCCGAAATTGGCCAGGGCGATAACGAAGGGCAGGTTGATGGCGCGCCTTTCCGCCCGCTCACGCATGGCCGGAGGCGGGCTGTCACCTTTTCGGAGACAGGAGGCATAAGCCGAGAGCGGCCGCTGAAGCAGGTACTGGAGGCCGGCCCCGAAGAGCATGATCGCCGCTTCCCAGACGAGCAGCCGGATCCAGCCACCCTCGATCAGGAAGAGTCTTGTCTGATCCCGAAAATAGCCGAGCGGCGTCAGGAGATTCAGACCCAGGACAATCCCGAACCCAAGCAGGTTGGCGCCGAGGTTGCGGAGGTAGAGGCCGAGCATCGGGAGCGAATCCAGCGGCGTCCGCCCGGGCACATGATTCGGCAGCGGGTTTCCTTTATGCGGGTTGTCTGCAACCATCATGCAATCTTTCCAATGGGCCGCAGGGAGCCTTGTGCTCGGTTCAGCTGAACGTGGAGGCCGGCAAGGCCGCCTGGCAGGGCTCGGGCTCCGGGAGCGAGGCCTGTCGAGGCCATGCACGTCAGACAAACCGGGGGCCATTGCCCAAGAGGTCGGATTCTATCGCCGCAGGCTGGGGAAGCACCGGGGTCGATCGCGAAGAAATCGGAGGGAACTCCCACAGCCTGTAACAGCACCAGGAGTGATTCCCGAGGGGGCGGATTCAATCCCGGAACATAGCGAATATCAACCACCTGATATGAGTGATCCCCGAGGGGACGGACTCGATGCTCGCACTTCGCAGCGGCTTCGGAGACCATCCCGAAAGGATGGCAGCCGGCAAACCATGCCCGTCGCAAAATTCTATGATATCAGAATGAGTCTGTTTCCGTCGATGAGCATCATTCTTACCCCAACCCGGTTCCGCATGCAATGGGCAAAGCGTCCGCTCCGCAAAAGGCCTGCGGATCTTTTTTCCTTGAATTCCGATCGATATTCCCGATAATAGCCGGAGCATTCTCGATCCGAACTTTCTTCCGGAAACGCGCACCCCATGATCTTCACCACGCAGAGCGGCCAGAGCTTCGACACCGACAAAGACCTCTCGGCGCCGGAGCGGCACATTCTTCAAAAATTGTTTGCCTGGGAGGCCCTCTCGACAAGCCTCGAGCAGTTCCAGGACAAGAAGCGGGAGGCCCTGGAAAAGGGTTGGAACGAGTCCGGACCCGTCCAGGCCGGAGCGCCAATGAAGGCGATCATCCGCGATCTCGAACGGAAGGTCCGTGACCGCCTTGCCTGAGATGCCCTTCCAGAGAAAGATCCTCTACATCGAGCGGAGGTGCGCCGCCCGGGACGAAACCTGCCACATGCTGGAGAAAGACCCCGATGCCTTGAAACCCGATCCCCACAAGCACGTCATCCCTCCGGCCAAACCTGGCGGCGGCCGAGGGCCTTCGACGGAGATGCTCCGTGTCGGGCTCGCGGGCGGCGGAGAGCGCAGTTGCGAGATCCTGACAGGCCTTTACGAGGGGCCCAGGCAGCGGCTGGCGGTCAAGGTGATCGGCGTGGCCGACCCCGACCCGAAGGCGGCGGGCATGAAGCTTGCCCGGTCGATGGGGATCTACACGACGGAGCGCTACGAGGACCTGTGCGAACGGCCGGGGCTGGACGCGCTGCTGGTGACGGGGGACCGGCCGGAGGCCGAGGCCGCCGTTGCGGCTTGCAAACCCGCAGGGGTGCAGCTGATCGACCGCAAGATCTCCAGCCTCCTGATCCAGCCGCTCATCCGGGAGCACGCGGCGGAGCCGCACGAAGTCTGCACGCCGGGCACCGTGCAGGACACCCAGACCATCCTCGACTCCCTCCCCTACCGCATCATGGTCGTCAACACCGACATGACGATCCACACGGTCAACAAGACCTTCCTGCGCGAGAACCGCCTCGACTACCAGGACATCCTCGGCAAGCACTGCTACGAGCTGCGTTACGGGCTCACCCAGCCCTGCAAGGAATGCGGGCGGGCGTGCTACCTCGAGGAGGTGCAGAAGACCGGGGAGACCATCAGCACGATCCACGAGTTCGAGGACGAAACCGGGGAGACGCGCTACGAGGTGGTGACCGTCTCCCCCATCCTGAACGAAAAGGGCGAGACCGTGCAGCTTCTGGAGGCGTCGCGGGACGTGACGGACCGCATCCGGCTCGAGAAGGAGGTCGAAAAGAGCAACATCTTTCTGCAGAACGTCATCCAGAGCACCGTCGACGGCATCGTGGTTGTGGACACGAAGGGGAACGTCCTCATCTTCAACGAGGGGATGGAGCGCCTGACCGGCTTTTCGGCCGAGGAGATCATGAACCACGGCCATCTCAGCAACTTTTACGACATGGACGTCGCGCGGGCGAACATGAAGAAGATGCGGAGCGGCCTCTACGGACCGCCCGGGAAGCTCAATCCGACGAGCATGCAGATCACGGCGAAGGACGGGGAGAAGATCCCGATCACCCTGACCGCCTCGCTCATTACGATCGAAGGGAGGGACATCGGCAGCGTCGGCGTCTTCACCGACATGCGCGAGGTGCTTCAGATGCGCCGGGACCTCGAGGAGGCCCATGTGCACCTCGTCCAGTCCGAGCGCATCGCCTCGGTCGGCCGGATGGCCGCCGGGGTCGCCCATGAGATCAACAACCCGCTCTCCGGGATCCTCATCTACGCCGAACTGCTGAAGGAAGCGCTCCAGGACCACGAGGAACACCTGAAGGACATCCAGGAGATCATCGACCAGACCCTGCGCTGCAAACACATCGTCGCAGAACTCCTCGAATTCAGCCGTCAGTCCGTCGGCAAGGTCGCCTCCTTCAGCCTCGATCAGCTCATCACCAAGACCCTGAACCTCCTGGTCCACCAGGCGACCTTCCAGAACATCCGCGTCTCGAAGGAGATCGAACCCGAGATGCCCGATATGCTGGGCGACATGGGGCAGCTCCAACAGGTCTTCACCAACCTCTTCATCAACGCCGCCGACGCCATGGAATACAAGGGCCACCTGGGGATCAAGGCGCGCTACGAAGAGGGCGCGTCCCGGTTCATCATCGAGGTCTCCGACAGCGGGCCGGGCATCCCGGAGGAGTTGCGCGACAAGGTCTTCGACATCTTCTTCAGCACGAAGCCCGTGGGAAAAGGCACGGGCCTCGGCCTGAGCATCTCCCAGAACATCATCAAACTCCACGGCGGCCAGATCTCCTTCGACTGCCCGCCGGGAGGCGGCACGACCTTCAGGATCGAACTCCCGCTCGACTACTCGTGCAGGGAAGAGGAAAAACCCGTATTCATTGGACTGGACGATGACGGATGACAAGCCCGACATTCTGGTGGTAGACGACGAGAAGACCATCCGGGACGGCTGCAACCGCGTGCTTTCGACCCGCGGCTACACGGTCACCGGAGCGGAGAACGGCCAGGTCGCCCTCGACATCCTGCAGAAACAGCCCGTCGACGTGATCCTGCTCGACCTGAAGATGCCTGTCATGGACGGGGAGACGCTGCTCGAGATCCTGAAAGAGCGCTACGCCGACATCCCGGTCATCATCATCACGGGCCACGGCACGGTCGACACGGCCGTGAACTGCATGAAGAAGGGCGCCTACGACTTCATCACGAAGCCGTTCCAGATCGACCCCTTCCTCCTGACCATCGCCCGGGCCGCGGAAAAGCGGCGCCTCGAGCAGCAGGCGAAGCGCTTCCAGGAGGAGAACAGCCGCAACCTCTACGACCTGAGCCTCGAGAAGAGCCGGCTGCGGACGATCATCAACTGCCTGGCGAACGGCATCATGGTGACCAACCGGAACCTCGAAGTGGTGCTTCACAACCCGGCGCTGATGCGGCTCCTGGAACTCGGACCCGACACGGCCTTCCCCGCCTCCGTCAAGGCCTTCCTGCAGGACGAGGACCTGATCGGGACGCTCAAGAAGATCCAGTCGGGCGAGTCCGCCCCGGATGCCACGGTCGCCCGGGAGATCCAGGCCGGGCGGCGGTTTCTGCGGGCCATCTCCGCGCCGGCCCTCGGCCCCGAAGACGGGGTCGTGGGGACCGTGACGGTGCTCGAAGACATCACGCCCTTCAAGCAGCTCGATGCGATGAAGACGGATTTCGTGCACATGGTGGCGCATGAGCTGCGCAGTCCGCTCGTCTCGATCCGGCAGCAGCAGAGCGTCATGCTGGAGGGGCTTGCCGGCCCGCTCGACCCGAAGCAGAAGGACTTCATCGCGCGGGGGATGAAGAAGATCGACGGCCTGCTGGACCTGATCAATGACCTCCTGGACATCGCCAAGATCGAGTCCGCCCACAACGTGCAGACCCGTGTCCCGACCGACCTCCAGAAGATCATCGAGGAGACGGTCGCGCTGATGGAGCCTCGCGCCGGCGAACAGGGCGTGACGATCCGCTTCACCGCCCGGAACCTGGCGCCCATCTCGGCCGATCCGAAGCACATGGACGAGGTCATGACGAACCTCATCAGCAACGCGATCAACTACTCGCCCGACGGGGGCGAGGTGACCATCACCGCCGAGGGTCAAGGGGAGTACGTGGAAATCAAGGTTCAGGACCGGGGCATCGGCATCGCGCCGGAGGAGCTGCCCAAGATCTTCGACAAGTTCTACCGGGTCAAGAACCCCAGGACGCGCCAGGTCATGGGCACCGGGCTGGGGCTCGCCATCGTGAAGGGCGTGATCGAAGCGCACCACGGGAGCATCGATGTCGAAAGCGTCCCGGAGGGCGGCACCACCTTCCGGATCCTCCTGCCCGCTCTGGCGTCCTGAAGATCGCATGGGCGCCGACAACATTGGGTTACCGCAATCCTGAATGACAACCCGTGTTTCCGGATCGAAGCCAGAAAAGGAAGCCCGATGACCTATGAATCCATCCGCCGCGTCCTCCTCGTCGACGACGAGGCGGTCGTCCGGAGTGGCATCAGCCGCGCGCTGCAGAGCCGTGGACTCGAGCCCGTCGCTGTCAGCGCGGCCGAGGAGGCACTCCAGATGCTCGGCCGGGAGCATTTTGACCTGGCACTCCTCGACATCCGCATGCCGGACATGGACGGGGTCGAACTCCTGAAGCGCATCCGCACCGCCCATCCCGAACTCCCCGTCATCATGATTACCGGATACCCGACGATCGACACCGCGGTCCACGCGATGAAGCTGGGGGCGCTCGACTACCTCGTCAAGCCCTTCCGCCTGGACGACCTCGACGCCGCCCTCAAAAAGATCGTCTGGCCGCCGGAGGGCGACCAGGGCCATGCCGGGGCGCTGGGGGAAAAGGGCCTCCAGATCGACTCCAAGGACAGCCTCATCATCGGGCAGAGCCGTCCCATGAAGAAGATCTTCGAAAAGATCCTGCGCGTAGCGCCGACGGACAGCACGGTTCTTATCACGGGCGAGAGCGGGACCGGCAAAGAGCTCGTCGCGCAGGCGATCCACGCTAAGAGCCTCCGGAAGGACCAGGAGTTCGTAGCCGTCGACTGCTCGTCCCTCGTCGAGACGCTGCTCGAAAGCGAGCTCTTCGGGCACGTCAAGGGATCCTTCACCGGCGCCATCCAGACCAAGCACGGGCTCTTCGAACTCGCCAACCACGGGACCTTCTTCTTCGACGAGGTCTCCAACCTGAGCCTCAAGATCCAGGCGAAGCTCCTCCGGGTGATTCAGGAGCGCGAGTTCATGAAGGTCGGGGATCAGAAAAAGACGCGCCTCGACATTCGGATCCTCTCGGCCAGCAACCGGAACCTGGCCGAAAGCGTCGCCGCCGGGACCTTCCGGGAAGACCTCTTCTACCGCCTGAGCGTCGTCCCGCTCAGGCTCCCGCCGCTCAGGGAGCGCACCGACGATATCCCGCTCCTGATCCACCACTTCCTCGAAAAGTACTGCCGCAAGCTGAAGCGCGCCCTCCCCGAGGTCTCCTCCGAGGCGATGGAGATCCTTCAGGAGTACGGGTGGCCCGGCAACGTCCGGGAACTCGAGCACACCATCGAGCGGGTCCTGATCCTGGAGGACACCCCGGTCATCCGCGCACGCGACCTGCCCGCCTTCATCTCCCAGCGCCAGGGCGAGTTTCAGATGTTCTCGGAGGAGCCCTTTACCCTCGAGGAACTCGAAAAGAAGTACATCGCCTTCGTCCTGCGCCTCACCCGCGGAAAAAGGATCAAGGCCGCCGAGATCCTCGGCATCAACCGCAAGACGCTCGGCCTCAAGATCAAGAAATACGGGCTCGAATAGAGACAAACCGCTGAACCGCACCGAAGAGGCGAGCGTGACTGGATTGACGTTATCCTGCCAATAGTTTTATTATATAATGATTATATAACGTAGCAAATGCGTTGCAGGGGGTTCAACCGTGCGCCTTGTAAAAGTAAGCAACAATCTACAAACCGATTTACCCGTAGAACTCGGCAGACGCCTCGGGTTGAGGCCCGGTGATATTCTACTTGTCATAGAAGACAAAGACGCGGTCGTGATTGACAAGCTTTCCTTTTCGCATGTAGACGCCCTGGAACAGTGTGCCTCGGGCCAATGGGCAAATGCGAACATGGAAGTCCAAAAATCCAGGACGGAATGGGGCACTTGAGAAACCATAAGGCTGGTAAAGGTCATAGTCGACCTTTTAGGTGGAAAAAATTAATTTTTGAAGTATTCTAAAATCAATCGATAAAGAGGTGATAGCTGCATGCTTTTGATTTACAATAAATTGATAATAAATATTTGATAAACTCAGATATAATTTCATTAACAAAATTGGACGTTATTTTTACTGCTGAAAACATTTTTGCCTTGGCTTCAAAAAGAGGTAAGTATCATGAAGGAGCGAATTACAGTCGACGCAAATTTTCATTTCGGGAAGCCTTGTATAGCAGGAACGAGGATACCTGTTCAGAATATATTGGAACTTATAGAAGAAGGGATATCATTCGATAAGATTATTCAAGATTATTATCCACAACTGACCATTGATGATATCAAGGCTTGTGTCAGATATGTCGTGCAACTGGTGGCTTCTGAGAAAGTGCTTTTGCAGGAAGCATCCATATGAAAATTCTTCTTGATGAGGATGTCTACGCCGTAACTGGACGCTTCCTGAAATCACTTAACCATGACGTAGCAAACGTATATGATTTGGGACTTTCGGGGCTCTCCGGCGAGGTCATTTTGCGCACGGCCATGGAGCGTCAGGCCGTTCTCATAACAAGGGACAAAGACTTTGGACACCTTGTCTTTGTAAAAAGCATTGGTTCGGGCGTCATCTATCTCCGTGTGCTCCCATCCACCATCGATTCCGTGCGTAAGGAGTTGAAGCGTGTCCTGGAGCGGTACAGCTTCAAGGAACTGGAAGGATCGTTTGTGGTTGTCGAACCAGCTGGGCACCGCTTTCGCAGGTCTTACCGGAATTAACCCAAGTTTGCCAAAAATCCCAGATTGGGGGTTATTTTGGCCCTAAAATCAACCTATCTACAGACATAAGTAGTTGATTTTTCAGTATTCAGGCCTTGTTTTTGGCGTCTGTAGTGACCCATCGCTGCATTTTCTGCTTTACAGGCGGCTCTATAAGTGGTATGCCTCTGAGCATGTATATTAAACGGGTACGTAAATCCAATCGCCACTCCAAGAAGGTCTACGAGTATTTGCATCTCGTCGAAAACGTTCGGACAAAGAACGGACCGAGACAGCGCTTGATACTCAACCTCGGAACCGTCGACCTCTCACCGGAACACTATAAAGACCTGGCCAACTGCATCGAGGCCATGCTGAGCGGCCAGCAGCATCT